>CANKBT010000339.1 GCA_947479995.1 Frankiaceae bacterium
CTCACCGCCCGCGCCGCCCGGCTCGTCCCCCGCCGCGCCGGCGGCTGACGCGCGCGGTCGCACCCCCGCCTGGTCAGGCGCGTCGGGCTCTTGCGTCTGCTCGATGCGTCGGGTCTGTCCCCGCGTGCAGCAGACGCAGCGAGGGTGCGCGCGGTTGGCGGCTGCCTGCGTCTGCTCGCCCGCGGGGTGGACGCCCCGCGGCGGTCAGCCGCACCGCCGGGGCTGGCGCCCCTTGCGTCTGCTCGACGCGTCGAGTCTTCCTCCGCGTGCAGCAGACGCATCGGGGGCCACGCGGGCCGGCCACTCCTTGCGTCTGCTCGACGCGTCGGGTCCGTCCCCGCATGCAGCAGACGCCACGGGGCCGCGCGTGCTGGGCCATTCCTCGCGTCTGCTCGACGCGTCGGGTGCGTCCCCGCGTGCAGCAGACGCAACGGGGGTCACGGCCGCCGGGGCCGCCTGCGTCTGAGCCCCTGGGAGGTCGACGCCCTCACGGGGTCAGACGCGGCGCAGGACCCTCTCGTGCGTCTGCTCGACGCGTCGGCCCTGTCTCCGCGTGCAGCAGACGCACGCGGGCGTCAGCGAGGCGTGCGGGGCGTCAGCCCTGCTCGCCGCGCTCGTCCCAGCGGCGCTTCCACCGCTCCTCGACCCGGCCGCGCCAGCCGCCCTCGGGGGCGGGGCCGCGCTCCTGCGGGCGCCGGCGACTGCGGGGGGCGCTGCCGCCGCCGCGCGGGGCGTCGCCGCGGGGGTCGTCGCTGCGGGCGGTGCCGCCGGGCGACAGGCGCTTCCAGGCCGACAGGGCCAGGACGAGCGCCACGACCATGATGACGAAGCCGACGGCCCCGAGCACCCAGCTCTTCTGCACGACGCCCACGGGCAGCAGCAGGAAGCCGAGCACGAAGACGACGGCGGCGCGGAGCAGCCGGCGGCGCATGTGGGTGCGCAGGTCCGTCGAGCGCACCGTCGACGCGAACTTCGGGTCCTCGGCGTAGAGGGCCCGCTCGATCTGGTCGAGCAGTCGCTGCTCGTGCTCAGAGAGCGGCACGGCGCTCCCTCCTGATGATCATCCGCGGGCCGTCACCGACTCGGTCGAGCCCGGTGCCTGGCCCGACACCTACACGATACGAGGGACTCCGCCGTACGTCACGGCGACTGCGCATCTGGCCTCCTGCTACCCCCTGCACCGCCCCGCGAACGGCCCCGGCCGGGGAAGACCGGCGGAGCCGCCGGGCCCCGCGGCTCGACGAGCGCGGCCGGCCGGACGACCCCCGCGCCGAAGCGCTCGGCGGCCTTGTCGACCGCCCGGTCGGCCTCGCGCCAGCCGGTCTCGCGGCCGCCGAGCACGAGCTGCTGCGGCTGCCCGGCGGCCGGCGCGATGCCCTCGACCCGCACGCCGACCAGGCGCAGGCGGGCCCGCTCCAGGCCGAGTGCCTCGTACAGCGCGAGCGCGGTCTCGTAGACGGTGCGGCCGACGTCCGTCGGCTCGGGCAGGGTGCGGGCGCGGGTGATCGTCGTGAAGTCGGCGAAGCGCACCTTGATCGACACCGTGCGGCCGACCTGGCCGGAGGCGCGCAGCCGCGCGGCGGTCCGCTCGGACAGCCGGAGCAGCTCGCGGCCGATGACCGCCGGGTCGTCGACGTCGACCGGGAAGGTCTCCTCGGCGCCGATGCTCTTGTCGGGCTCGACGGCCACCACCCGGCGGGCGTCGCGGCCCCACGACAGCGCCGACAGGTGGCTGCCGGTCGTCGGGCCGAGGGCCCGCTGCAGGGTGGCCAGCGGGGTGTGGGCGATGTCGCCGACGGTGTGCAGGCCCAACCGGACCAGCACCTCCTCGGTCTTGGCGCCGACGCCCCACAGCGCGCCGACCGGCAGCGGGTGCAGGAACTCCACGACGCCGTCGGCGGGCACGACGAGCAGCCCGTCGGGCTTGCACCGCGCGGACGCCAGCTTGGCGACGAACTTCGTCGTCGCGACGCCGACCGAGCAGGTGATGCCCTGCTCGTCCTCGATGGTGCCGCGGATCCACTCGCCGACCAGCCGCGGGCCGCCGAGCCGCTTGGCCGCGCCCGCGACGTCGAGGAAGGCCTCGTCGAGCGACAGCGGCTCGACGAGCGGCGTGACCGAGCGGAACACCGCCATGACGCCCGCCGAGGCCTCGGCGTAGGTGGCGAAGTCCGGCTTCACGACGACGGCGTCGGGGCACAGGCGGCGGGCCCGCATCATCGGCATGGCGCTGCGCACCCCGTGGGCGCGCGCCTCGTACGTGGCGCTGAGCACGACGCCGCGGGTGCCGCCGCCGCCGACGATGACCGGCAGGCCGCGCAGCTCGGGACGCCGGCGCAGCTCGACGAGCGCGTAGAAGGCGTCCATGTCGACGTGCAGCACCGTGCAGCCGGTGTCGTCGCCGGGCGGCCCGACGGGCGGGCCGGGCGGCATCGGGCCGCGGCTCACCGGCGCCGCCCGGGGCGGTGCGGGGTCGCGCGGGCGTCCACGGGCCGGCCGTCAGGCCCGGCGGGCCAGGACGTGCAGCTGCGTGGCGAGGTCGCGGAACGGGTCCTGCACGGCGAGGGCACGCTCGAGCGCGACGAGCGCGGCGACGGCCCCGGGCTCGGCCTCGAGCAGCCCGCCGGGCACGAGGTCGGCGACGACGCGCACGCCGTGCACCTGCTCGACGGCCAGGCCGGCCGCCTCGACGAGGGCGGTGAGGGCGGCAGGGGTGAAGCGGCGGCTCGCGCCGTCGGCGGCGCCCCAGCGCCCGCGCGGGTCGGTGAGGACGTGGGCGGCCTCCTCGGGCCGGCCGGCGAGCGCCCGGGCGAGGACGGCGGCGTCGCGGTTGGCGACGAGCAGGCTGAGCCGGCCGCCGGCGCGCAGCACGCCGGCCGCGGCCGCGAGGGCGGCCGCGGGGTCGTCGACGACCTCGAGCACGCTGTGGCACAGCAGCAGGTCGACGCTGCCGGGCGCGACCAGCCCGGGAAGGTCGGACAGGTCGCCCTGCACGGCGGTGACCCGGCCCTCGAGCCCGCGCTCGGCCGCCCGGCGCTGCAGCGCGGCGAGCGAGTCGGGGCTGGGGTCGACGACGGTGACGCGGTGGCCCGCCGAGGCGAGCGGCACGGCGAAGCCGCCGGTGCCGCCGCCGGCGTCGAGGACGTCGAGGCCCTGCCCCGCGTCGGCACCGCCGCCGCCCTCGGCCAGGACCGCGGACAGCACCTCCCACACCACGACGGTGCGCGGCGTGACCGCCGGGGCGACCGGCTCGGCAGGGGCGGGGGGCACGGGGCCGAGCCTAGGGCGACGGGGGCCGCGGGCGCGCTCACCGCCCCGAGCTCCCCGGGCTGGAGTGCCAGAGCTTGCGGGGCACCGCCGGGCCGCGGGACGTGCCGCTGCCGTCGCCGGCCGGCTTGACGTCGGCGTAGGGCGACTCCCGGAAGCCGGTGCTGTAGACCCGCGCCCGGCCGCCGACGCCGCGCGCCGCGCCCGCCGCGGCCGCCGCGGC
>CANKBT010000340.1 GCA_947479995.1 Frankiaceae bacterium
CAGCCGCCGTCCCGGCCGCCGCACCCGTCGCCGACCGCGACGCCTCGGTCAAGGGGGCGCTCCGCGCCACCGCCGGCACCGAGAAGGGCGAGCGGGCCGCCGCGCGCTCCTCGGTCTCCGCCCCCCGCGCCTCCGCCACCTCGATCGGCTCGTCGCTGCCCCGCGGCCAGGTCCTCGACCCGGGCGAGGCGCTCGTGTCGCCGAGCGGCCGCTGGTCGCTCGTCATGGACCCGAGCGGCGAGCTGCAGCTCGTCAAGGCGCCGAACCAGTTCGCCGCGAACCCGTACGTGCAGACCCTCGCCTTCGGCGACCCGGGCAGCCGCTACGCCTTCCAGACCGACGGCAACGTCGTCCTCTACGGCCCCGACGACACGGTCTTCGCCGCCGAGGGCACCGGCGGCCCGGGGCCGCAGAGCCTGGTCGTGCAGGACGACGGCAACATCGTCATCTACGGCCCCGGCTTCGCGTACAGCTACGACACCTACGCCCCGCCGTACCTCGGCGCCGGCGGCACGCTGCTGCCCGGCGAGTTCCTCGAGAGCGGCGACGGCACCCGCCTGGTGCTGCAGACCGACGGCAACCTGGTGCTCTACGCGCCGGGCGGCGCGCGCTTCTCGACCGGCACGACGGCCGGCCGCGGCTTCGTGCTGCAGGACGACGGCAACGCCGTCCTGTACTCCGGCACCGGCCAGCCGCTGTTCGCCACCGGCTCGTCGTCCGGGCCGGACGAGTTCTTCGAGCTGGGCGTGTTCGACCGCGAGTTCGCCGTCACGGCGTACTCCGGCGACGTCTCGGCCTTCTCGCTCTACAGCAGCGAGTGGACCCGCGCGGTCGTCGAGCCCGGCATGGCGCTGCTCCCCGGCGACCGGCGCACGGCCGCCGGCGGCGGCGCGGTCCTGCGCTACCAGACGGACGGCAACCTCGTGAACTACCGCGGCGGCACCCCGACCTTCGCCAGCCGCACCAGCGGCGCCGGCTTCGCGCTCATGCAGCCCGACGGCAACTTCGTCGTCTACGTCTACGTGAGCGGCGAGGGCGACGTCGTGCCGGGCTTCAACACCCGCACCGCGACGCCGGGCAGCCGCCTGGTGACGCAGTCCGACGGCAACGTCGTCGTCTACACGCCGGCGAACCGGCCGGTCTTCTCGGCCCGCTAGCCCGCACCAGCCCCGGCACGGCGGAGGCCCGGTCCCCTCGGGGGGCCGGGCCTCGGTCGTTCGGTCGTGCGGGCGGTGCGCTCGTGCGGGCGGTGCTGCCGTGCGGCTGCTGCCTAGCGGCCGAGCAGCGTCAGCAGCTCCTGGCGCGAGGCCGGGGTCGGCGCGTGCTCGAGGACGCGGGCCAGCTGGCGCTCGTCCCGTGCCCGGCGGCGCTGCTCGGCGAGCTTGTGGGTGATGGCGGTGATGCTCATGGTGCTCTCCTCGGGTGGGGCGGGCGGTGCGGGTGCTGCACCCCGTACAACGCCCGACCCGCCCCGGCGAGGCCCGCCGGACCCCGTGATCTCCGCCGGTCTCGCGGCTCACACCCCTGCGTCACACGACCGCTCAGGGTGCCGGCACGTGCTGCCGGGCGTGCGCGCTCGCCCGCGCGACGGCCTCGGCCGACTCCTGCGAGGCGTCGGCCCGGTAGGCCCGGTAGGACCAGGCGACCGCAGCCGCCCAGAGGGCCGCGAGCACCGCGTACGTCCCGGCGCGAGCACCGGCGGGCGCGTCCAGCCCTGCGCTCCCGAGCAGCGTCCGCACGTTGGTCAGCACGATGAGCCCCCCGACGGCGGAGCCGAGCATGCGCGGCGGCACGTGCTTGACGATCCACGCCGCGAGCGGCGCCGCCACCGTGCCGCCCACGAGCAGCGCGACGGCCAGGCCCGCGTCGACGCCCTCGTCGCGCAGGCCGTACAGGAAGCCGAGGCTGGCGGCGACGGCGACGAGCAGCTCGCTGGTGTCGATCGAGCCGATGACCTTGCGCGGCTCCAGGCGCCCGGTCGCGAGGACCGCCGGCGTGCCCACCGGTCCCCAGCCGCCACCTCCCGTCGCGTCGACGAAGCCCGCGACCAGGCCGAGGGGCGACAGGAAGCGGCGCCGCAACGGCAGGCCGAGACGCCCTCGCGGGATGCCCCAGGTCGTGAAGCGCACCAGCACGTAGAGGCCGAGCAGCAGCAGCAGCCCCGACATCAGCGGCGCCGCCGCCTCCGTCGAGAGCCGCGACAGCACGGTGGCGCCGAGGAAGGCGCCGGCGGCTCCCGGGACGCCGATGCGCACGACGACGCGCCAGTCGACGTTGCCGAAGCGCCAGTGGGCGACGCCCGAGACCGCGGTGGTGCCGATCTCCGCGAGGTGGACCGTGGCCGAGGCGACGGCCGGGTTCGTCCCCACGGCGAGCAGCAGCGTCGTGCTGGTGACGCCGTAGGCCATGCCGAGCGCACCGTCGACGAGCTGGGCGCCGAATCCGACGACGGCGATGAGCAGGAGCGTGTGCACAGGAGGTCCTCGTGCCGGGACGGCCGCACCCGCACGGCCCCGCCAGGGCGAGCAGCGCCGACGCGGCCGTGTCACCGCGCGGCGGCGCGACGAGGTGCGAGCAGGGGCGGTCCGCTCGGGTGGCGGCGCCTCAGCGCACGGCGCGCAGGCGAGCTCGACACGCGGTCGAGCGCACACGACCGAAGTCGAGCACGCGGTCGCGGGTGAGCAGGGTGCCGGCCACGGCTGCGGGGTGCCCCGCGCGGTCGAGCCGGAAACGGTCGACCACGGGCGACGGCGCGGCTGCCCCGCTCGTCAGGCCAGGGCGAGCGCGACCTCGGGGTCCTGCAGCACGCGGCCGACCTCGGCGAGCACCTGCGCGCCGAGCTGGCCGTCGACGACCCGGTGGTCGAACGACAGCGCGAGCTGGCAGACGTCGCGGACGACCACCTCGCCGTCGACCACCCAGGGCGTCGGGCGCACCGCGCCGAGGGCCAGGATCGCGGCCTCGCCGGGGTTGAGGATCGGCGTGCCGGTGTCGACGCCGAAGACGCCGATGTTGGTGATCGTGATCGTGCCGCGCTGCATGTCGGCGACCGGCGTGCGGCCCTCGCGGGCGGTGGCGGTCAACGCGCCGAGGGCGCGCGCCAGCTCGACGAGGCCGAGCGACCCGGCGTCCTTCACGTTCGGCACGACGAGCCCGCGCGGGGTGGCCGCGGCGATGCCGAGGTTGACCGCGCCGTGCTCGACGACGGCGTCGCCGTCCCAGCTGCTGTTGATGCGCGGGTGCCGGCGGCAGGCCAGCAGCAGCGCCCGCGCGGCCAGCAGCAGAGGGGTGAGGCGCAGGCCCTCGAGCTCGGGCAGCCGCTTGAGGCGGGCGAGCAGCTCAGTGCTGCGGGTGACGTCGACGGTGAGGAAGACCGTCACGTGCGGCGCCTGCGCGGTGCTGCGCACCATCGCGTCGGCCATCGCCCGCTGCACCGCGGTGAGCGGCACCCGGCGGTCCTCGGCCGCGGACCGGACGGCGGGCGCCGG
>CANKBT010000341.1 GCA_947479995.1 Frankiaceae bacterium
ACCAGCGGCTCGTCGTCGCCGAGGTCCTTGCCGGTGAGCTCCCGGCCGAGCTCGACGAGCTCGGCGATCGACCCGGTGAGGCCGCCGGCCGAGCCGTCCTCGGCGGCGATCGCGTGCGACGCCCGCAGGTGCTTCACGAGGTCCCAGAAGAAGCCGGCGTCGTGCGCCGCCCTCGCCTTGTCGAAGGCCCGCTGGCGCAGGTCGTCGGTCGACAGGTCGTCCAGGCCGTCCGCAGTCGTCACGCGGCCGACCCTAGTCGCGCGGCTCGGGCGTGCGGCAGGCCCGCTCGAGCAGCAGCGCCGCGCCGACGAGCAGCAGCGCGGTGCCGGCGGTGACCCCCGCGACGAGCGCGTCCTGGCGCACCTCGTCGGCCGGCGTGGGCAGCAGCGCCACCACCAGGCCGAGGTAGCCCCCCGCCAGTACCGCGCCGGTCGGCGAGGAGGCCTTGGCCAGCACCGCGGCGCGCAGCACCTGCTCGGGCAGCAGCGGCCGGGCGCCCGGGCGCGCGCGCTGCTGCACGCGGTCGCGCACCACGCGGGCCATGCCCAGCTCGACGAGCGCCAGCAGCGCCAGCGTCACCGGCGCGTAGGCCGGCAGCTCGGGCACGTCGACGCGCTCGCCGACGAGCCAGCCGAGCAGGCCGGCCGCGAGCGCCAGCGCCAGCAGCACGGGCAGGCGGGTGGCGGTCACGGCACCAGCGCCGTGCGGCGCACGCCCCCGGCCCCGAGGGCCGCGAGCAGGTCGGCCACCGGCCCCTGCGGCAGCGCGGCCGCCGGGTCGACCTCGAGCCAGGGGGCGAGCACGAAGGCCCGCTCGTGGGCGCGCGGGTGCGGCACCACCAGGCCCGCGGGCGCCGGGCCGTGACCGGCGACGACGTCGACGTCGAGCGTGCGCGGGCCCCAGCGCACCGTGCGCTCGCGGGCGGCCCGCTGCTCGGCCCGCTGCGCGCGCTCCCAGGCCTCGGCGACGTCGACGTCGCACACGCAGACCAGGTTGAGGAAGTCGTCCTGCGGCACGCCGCCGACCGGGTCGGTCTCCCAGACCGAGGAGACCGCCACCGGGTCGAGCACGTCGAGGGCCAGCCGCAGGTGCGCCAGCCGGTCGCCGAGGTTGCTGCCGACCGACAGCACCGCCTCGACCGGCCGGGCCGTCACGGGCGGACCACCGTCACCGCCACGTCCTCGAACGACAGCGGGATGGGGGCGCTCGGCTTGTGCACGGTGAGGCGCACGCTGCTCACGCGCGGGTCCTCCAGGCACACGTCGGCCAGCCGCGAGGCGAGCGTCTCGATGAGGTCGAACGGCTCGCCGCCGACCACCTCGGCCAGCCGCCCGGCCAGCACGCCGTAGTCGACCGTGAGCCCGAGGTCGTCGCTCTCGGCCGCCGGCCGCACGTCGACGGTGAGCTCGGCGTCGACGAGGAAGTGCTGCCCGTCGCGCCGCTCCTCCGGCAGCACGCCGTGGAAGCCGCGCACGCGGAGCCCGCGCAGGGCGATGACGTCGCTCACGGCTCGACCAGCAGCGGGCTGGCGTGGTGCACGGCCAGGCGCCAGCCGCCCGCCCGGCGGCGGAAGACGTTGGTCGCGACGACGGCGCCGACGGCGTCGCCGCCGTCGGCCCCGCGGGACAGGATGTTCTCGGTGCAGGTCACCACGGCGGTGTCCCCCTCCTCGGCCACGGTGACCTCCGTGAGCAGGAAGTGGATCGACCCGGTGCCGGCCATGACCGCCGACCAGGAGCGCAGCACCGGCCCGCGGCCGCGGATCGCGGGGTGGCCGGGGTGCACGCAGCTGACGTCGCCGTCGTCCCAGACGGCCGCCATCGCGTCGACGTCGGCCTGCTCGACCGCGCGGTAGAAGGCGCCGTTGGCGTCGAGGACGCTCACCCGCGCACCGCCTCGACGACCCGGAGCGCGTCGGCGCTGCCCGCGGCGTCGTGCACCCGCACGCCCCAGGCGCCGGCCAGCGCGGCCAGCACGGTGACGGCGGTCGTCGCGGCGTCACGGCCGTCCGTCGGGCGCGCCGCGCCGTCCGGGCCCGCGAGCAGCGCGCCGAGGAAGCCCTTGCGCGACGCGCCGACGAGCAGCGGCGCCGGCAGCCGGTCGAGCGCGCGCAGCAGCGCCCAGTTGTGCGCGGCGGTCTTGCCGAAGCCCAGGCCCGGGTCGAGCACCACGCGAGCGGGGTCGACGCCCGCGGCGACCGCCGCGTCGCGCCGCGCGGTCAGCGCGGCCGCGACCTCGGCGACGACGTCGGCGTACGACGCCCGGCTCTGCATGTCGACGCTCGGCCCGCGCCAGTGCATGAGCACGCAGCGGCAGCCGGCCTCGGCCAGCAGCGGCAGCATCGCCGGGTCGGCCAGGCCGCCGGAGACGTCGTTGACGACCTGCGCGCCCGCCTCGAGCGCCCGCGCGGCCACCTCGGCGCGGGTGGTGTCGACCGACACCGGCGCGCCGGCGGCCGCCAGCGCGGCGACGACGGGCACCACGCGGCGCAGCTCCTCCTGCACCGGCACCCGGCCGGCGCCCGGCCGCGTCGACTCGCCGCCGACGTCGAGCAGGTCGGCGCCGGCGGCGAGCAGGGCGAGCCCGTGGGCGACCGCCTCGTCGGGGTCGGGGTGGGCGTCGCTGAAGGAGTCGGGCGTCGCGTTGACGACGCCGACCACGCGGGTGCGGCTCAGGAGGCCGGGTCGGCGCCCGGCGCCCGGCGCGGCGCGCGCCGCTTGGGCGCCTCCGGCTCGGTCGCCTCGCGCTTGACCGACGTGGCCCGGCCGCGCGGGGCCGTGCGGCTCGAGGTCTTGCGCAGCGACGGCTTGCGCGGCGCGGCCTTGCCCCGCCCGCGGGCGAGGTCCTCGAGGTCGTCCGGGCCCATGACGGCCAGCTCGGCGGGGGTGAGCACGGGCGGGCGGTCGATGAGCGGGCGCTTGCCGCCGCCGGTGAGGTGCTCGCGCTGGGGGCGCTTCTGCACGGGGGCGAAGACCTCCAGCACCTCCTCCTTGGTGAGCGTCTCCTTGTCGAGCAGCTTGAGCACGAGGTCGTCGAGCACGTCGCGGTACTCGACGAGGATCTCCCACGCCTCGTGGTGGGCGGTCTCGACGAGCGCGCGCACCTCGGTGTCGACCTCGGCGGCCACGGCCTCGGAGTAGTCGCGCTGGTGGCCCATGTCGCGGCCGAGGAAGACCTCGCCGGAGTCCTGGCCCAGCTTGACGACGCCGAGCACGTCGCTCATGCCGTACTGCGTGACCATCGCCCGGGCGATGCCGGTCGCCTTCTCGATGTCGTTGCTGGCGCCGGTGGTCGGGTCGTGGAAGACCAGCTCCTCGGCGGCGCGCCCGCCCATGGCGTACGCCAGGGTGTCGAGCAGCTCGGCGCGCGTCTGGGAGTACTTGTCCTCCTCCGGCAGCACCATCGTGTAGCCGAGGGCGCGGCCGCGCGGCAGGATCGTGATCTTGTGCACCGGGTCGGTGTTGGGAAGCGC
>CANKBT010000342.1 GCA_947479995.1 Frankiaceae bacterium
GGTCGCCGCCGGCGGCGCGGGGGCCTCGCCGGCGCGGTCGCCGCTCCCCCCGCCGCAGGCCGCCGCGAGGGCGGCCACGAGCAGGACGGCCGTCAGGCGTGGTGCGCGCACGCCCTGGACGCTAGGGGCTCGGCGCCCCGGCGGCGGGCAGCAGCGCGTCGTCGATGTCGAAGTGCATGGGCAGCACCCGGTGCCCGGCGAGGTGCAGGCGGCGCACGAGCACCCGCCGGCGCACCGCGCGGGTGTCGGCGACCGCGCTGTTGTGGAACGACCGGGCGAGCCCGACGCGGGTCGTCGCGGCGTCGAGCTCGGCGCGGGCGGCCCGCGCCCCCTCGTCGCCCGGGAGCAGCGGCAGGGCGGCGCGCAGGGCGCGGGTGAGGGCGTTCTCGACGCCCTCGCGGGCGACCGGGCCGCCCTCGAGCGCCTCGGCCGCGGCGGCCTCGAGGGCGTCGGCCTCGGGCCCGGGCGGCAGGTGGTGGCCGACGGCGCGGGCCGCGGCGGCGCGGCGGGCGAGCGCGGCGTCGAGCCCGTTCCAGGCCGCGTCGACGCGGGCGTGCAGGCGGTCGAGGCGGCCGGCGGTCCAGCTCGTGTAGACGCCGAGCAGGGCGACGACGAGCACCAGCAGCACGACCTGCGCGAGGCTCACGCGCTGCTCCCGGCCCGCCCGGTGAGCCGGCGCCAGGTGGCGGCGGCGCGCCCGCCGGCCTCGGGCGCGTCCTCGGGCGGGAGGTCGTCGTCGAGGGCGTCCTGCACGGGCGCCGACGCGCGCACCGTCTCGTACACCTCGACGACCGAGGCGGTGACGGTCGACCAGTCGTACGCCCGCACCGCCTGCGACCCGGCGGCCGCCAGCGCCGCGCGGCGCGCGGGGTCCTGCAGCAGGTCGGCCAGGGCGGCGGCGAGCGCGGCGCTGTCGCCGGTGGGGAACAGCGCGCCGGCCCGGCCGTCCTGCAGCACCCGGCGGAAGGCCTCGAGGTCGCTGGCGAGCACCGGGGTGCCGGTGGCCATCGCCTCGGCGAGCACGATGCCGAAGGACTCGCCGTGCGTGTTCGGCGCGACGTAGACGTCGCCGCTGGCGTAGACCGACGGCTTGTCGGCCTCGCTCACCAGCCCGAGCAGCTCGACGCGGTCGTGCAGCGGCTGCGGCACGGCGGCCATGAGGTCGCTCGGGTCGCCCGGGCCGGCGACGAGCAGCCGCACGTCGGGCACCCGCTGCACCAGCGCGGGCAGGGCGCCGAGCAGGACGGCCAGGCCCTTGCGCGGCTCGTCGAGCCGGCCGAGGAAGACCACCGTCGGCGCGCTCGGCCGCCCGGGCAGCGGCGCGGCGCCGGCGAAGCGGTCGACCGAGACGCCGTTCGGGATGAGCACGGCGTCGCCGCCGAGGTGCTCCATGACGACCTTGCGCGCGGCCGGGCTGACGGCGATGCGCCCGGTGAGCTTCTCCAGCCCGGTCTGCAGGATCGGCTCGAAGACGGTGAGCGCGAGCGAGCGGGTGGCGCGCGACAGGTGGAAGGTCGCCACCATCGCGCCGCGGGCGCTCCAGATCGCGAGCATCGACACCGACGGGATGTTCGGCTCGTGCAGGTGCAGCACGTCGAAGCGCCCGGCCCGCAGCCAGCGCCGCGTGCGGGTCAGCGACAGCGGGCCGAAGCACAGCCGCGCGACCGAGCCGTTGTACGGCACCGGCACCGCGCGGCCCGCGGAGACGACGTACGGCGGGAGGTCGGGGGCGTCGGGCTCGTCGACGGGCGCGAGCACCGACACCTCGTGCCCGAGCGCGAGCAGGCTCTCGGTGAGGTCGCGGATGTGCGCCTGCACGCCGCCCGGCGTGTCCCAGGTGTACGGGCAGACGATGCCGACCCTCACCGGCCCGCCCTCATCGGCGCCGCGGGTCGTCGGCGGCCAGGTCGTCGACCCAGAAGCGCTGGAGCATGTGCCAGTCCTGCGGGTGCTCGGCCAGGCCGCGGGCGAACGCGTCGGCCATCACCTGGGTCATCGTCGGCACGTCGGTGTGCGGCACCTCCTCGTGGAAGGCGATGCGCCAGCCGCGGGGCGTGAACGACAGCGTCACCGGCACCAGCACGGCGCCGGTCGCCAGCGCGAGGCTCGCCGGGCCGGCCGGCATGCGGGCCGTCGCGCCGAAGAACCGGACGTCGACGCCGCGCGCCGACAGGTCGCGGTCGGCCATGAGGCACAGCGTGCCGCCGGCCTCGAGGCGCTCCCGGAGCACCTCGCTCGGCGGCCGGTCGCCGCCGGTCAGCGGCAGCACCTCCATGCCGAGCGACTGGCGGAACGCCAGGAACCGGTCGTACAGCGACTCGGGCTGCAGCCGCTCGGCGACGGTCGTGAACGGCACGCCGGTGAGGCCGCACCACGCGCCGGCGTGGTCCCAGTTGCCGCTGTGCGGGAGCGCGAGCACCAGCCCGGTCGGCGCCGCGACGCCAGCGCGGAAGCGCTCCTCGCCGACGGTCTCGACGCCGCCGACGACCCGCGCGGGGTCCATCGCCGGCAGCCGGAACACCTCGAGCCAGTAGCGGGCGTACGACCGCATGGCCGCGCGGGTGAGGTCCTGCCCCGGCGCGACCCGCGCCAGGTTGGCCTCGAGCCGCCGCACGCCCGGGCCGCGGCGGCGGGTGGCGACGTCGGCGCCGAGGCGGAACAGCCCGGCGGCGACCGGCTCGGGCAGGGCCTTGAGCGCGCCCCAGCCGGCGGCGTACGCGCCGTCGACCAGGCGCCCCCGCAGGCCGCTCACGCGCGGGTGGCGAGGGCCGCCTGGCGGCGCACCTCGAGCGCGCGCTGCACCACGGTGACGGCCGTCGCGACCGCGAGCACCCACAGCGCGACCTCGAGCAGCACGTCCGGTGCGCCGATGCCCACGAGGCCGAGCGGCGTGAGCGTGAGCACGAGGCGCTCGGCGCGCTCCATGAGCCCGACGTCCGCGCTCAGCCCCAGCCCCTCGGCGCGGGCCTTGGCGTACGACACGACGGCGCCCGCCACGAGGGCGAACAGCGCGACGCCGGCGAGCACGCGGTCGTCGCCCTCGCCGCTGAACCACCACACCAGCGCGCCGAAGACCGCGGCGTCGGCGACCCGGTCGCAGGTGCTGTCGAGCCAGCCGCCGAAGGGGTTGACCGGCACGCCGCGGGCGGCGCGCTTGCGGGCCATCGCCCCGTCGAGCATGTCGGTGAGCACGAACAGCGTGCAGACGAGCGTGCCGGCGAAGAACTCGCCGCGCGCGACGAGCCCGAGCGCGCCGGCCACGACGCCGACGGTGCCGAGCAGCGTGACGGCGTCGGGGCTGACCCCGGCGCGGAGCAGGCGCTCGGCGGGGGCGTCGGCGATCCGCGTGATGGCGGGGCGCAGCGCGTTGAGCATCGGGGTCCGTCCGCCGGTCTGCGAGGTGTGGTCGGGGAGTCCGCAGACTAGCGAGGGGCGTGCGAGAGGCTGA
>CANKBT010000343.1 GCA_947479995.1 Frankiaceae bacterium
GACGCGCCGGGGTAGTCCTGCCCGAGCGCCGCCTCGAGGTCCTCGAGGTCGGCCAGCTCCTCGAGCGCGGTCGTCGCCTCGCCCATGCCCATGCCGCGCTCGCCGCGCATCGGGTCGCCCTCGCGCCCCCGGCCCCACGGCAGGTCCGGGCGGGCCGCGCGCAGGGCGTCGCCGAGCTGCGCCATCTGCGAGGCCATGTCGGGGTCCACCGCCCCGTCCATCAGCTCGCCCAGCTCCTGGCGCTGCTGCGGCGTGAGGCTGTCCATGAGCCGCTGCTGCGCGGCGGCCCGGCGCGCGAGCTCGTCGACGAGCTCCTCGAGCGTCTGCGGCTGCGACGGGAAGAAGTCGCCGTGGCGCTCCATGAAGGCGTCGAACTGCTCCTGCGCGTGCTCGCCGCGCGCCGAGGCCTCGAGCATCGCGTTGAGGTCGGCGAGCATGTCCTTCACGGCCTGCATCGCCTCGGGGGTGGCGCTCTCCAGCGCCTCCTTCATCCCGCGGAACTGGCTGTCGAGCACCTCCTTGCGCAGCAGCTCGCCGATCTCATCGTACTTCTGCCGCGCCTCGGGGCTGCGCCAGGCGTACGGCTCGAGCGCGCGCACCGCGCGGGCGGTGTCGCGCGGCAGCGTGTCGAGCTCCAGCTCCGCCATCCGGGCGGCGTCCGACGGGTCGGGGAACAGCGCCGACCGCTCGAGCTCGACGGCCTCGTCGAGCAGGGCGCGCACGTCGTCGAGCGTGCCGTCGAGCCGGCCCTCGCGGCGGGCCTCGCGGGCCCGCTTGCGCGCCTGCCGGCGCAGGTCGTCCAGCCCGCGCAGCCCGTCGGTGCCCTGGCGCAGCAGGTCGCGCAGCGCCTCGCGCACGCTCTGCCCCTCGAGCACGCGGTCGCCGAGCGCGTCGACGGCGTCGGCGACGTCGTACGGCGGCTCGAGCGGGTCGCGCCCGCCGTGCCACGCGCCGTAGCGGAAGGCCCCGGCGCTCATCGGCCCGTCACCCCCGCCGCAGCAGGTCCGGCAGCGGGGCGCCGGTGTGCAGGAGGCGCTCGGCGTAGTGCTGGGCGCCGAACACGGCGGCGCCGAGCACGAAGACCAGCTGCGCGGCGTCGACGCCGGTGAGGGCCTGCGGCACGCACAGCGCGCTGGCGACGACCGGCCAGTAGCGCGCGAGCGCGAGCGCCCGGCCCCGGCGGCCGCCGCCCGCGAGCGCCTGCAGCTCCTCGCCGAGGTCAGCCACGGCCACCGCCCCCGCCCTGCTCCTCGGCGCGCATGTCGAGGAACGCCTGGTACGCCAGGCGCCGGCGCAGGCGCAGCGCGTCGTGGACGGGCTGCATCAGCGGCCGGGTGACGAGCACGTAGACGACGGCGACGGCCAGCAGCAGCCACAGGCTGGACACCTCGAGCGCCGACACCAGGCCGCTCGCGGCGAGGAACAGCGCGAAGGTCGCGACGCCCGCGAGCAGCACGCGCCGGCGCAGCGCGCCGACGTCGGGGGTGTCGGGGTGCAGGTCGGGGCCGGTCACCGGCCGCCGCCGTAGACCGTCCGGCCGCCCACCTCGTCCTTGGCGAGCCGCCGGTTGAGGTGCAGCCCCTCGAGCGCGAACTCGAGCGCCGCCGCGGCCTGCCCGGGCGACTCCTCCTCGACGCCGAGCCGGGTGAGCAGCTGGGCGAGGCCCGGCACCGGGCCGAGCGACGCGAGCAGCTGCGCGGCGGGCACGAGGTCGCCGGTCTCGACGGTCGCGCCCTCGGCGAACCGCTGCTGCAGGCCCGACAGGTCGAGGCCGGCGAGCAGCCCGCGGAAGGCGTCGGCGGTGGCGCGGCGCAGCAGGTGGGCGAGCACCTCGAGCTCGCGGCCCTCCTCGGACGACTCGAACTCGACCTTGCCGCGCGACGCCGGCACGACCGACGGCAGGTCGCAGACGCGGGCGACGGCCGCCTTCTCGCCGGTGAGGGCGGCCCGCCGCACGGCGCTCGCCGCGACCGTCTCGGCCGCCGCGACGGCGAAGCGGGCGGAGACGCCGGAGCGCTGGTCGACCTGCGGGCTGTCGCGCACGAGGCGCGTGAAGCGGGCGACGACCTCGAGCAGGTGGTCGGGCACGGCGACGTCGTCGAAGGCGCTGCCCTCCCAGCCGAGCGCCGACTCCTGGCGGATGACGCGCAGCTCGTCGGCGAGCGCGAGCGGGTAGTGCGTGCGCACCTCGGCGCCGAAGCGGTCCTTGAGCGGCGTGATGATCCGGCCGCGGTTGGTGTAGTCCTCGGGGTTCGCCGACGCCACGAGCAGCAGGTCGAGCGGCAGGCGCAGCGTGTAGCCGCGCACCTGGATGTCGCGCTCCTCCAGCACGTTGAGCAGCGCGACCTGGATGCGCTCGGCGAGGTCGGGGAGCTCGTTGACGCTGAAGATGCCGCGGTGCGTGCGCGGCACGAGGCCGTAGTGCACGGTCTCGGGGTCGCCGAGCCGGCGGCCCTCCGCGACCTTGATCGGGTCGACGTCGCCGATGAGGTCGCCGACGCTCGTGTCGGGCGTCGCGAGCTTCTCGCCGTAGCGCTCGCTGCGGTGCCGCCACGACACCGGCGCGTCGTCGCCGTGCTCGGCGACGAGCCGCTGCCCCTCGGGCGAGATCGGGGCGTACGGGTGCTCCCCGAGCTCGGAGCCCGCGAGCACCGGGGTCCACTCGTCGAGCAGGCCGACGAGCGTGCGGACGAGGCGGGTCTTGCCCTGGCCGCGCTCGCCGAGCAGCACCATGTCGTGCCCGGCGAGCAGCGCGCGCTCGACCTCGGGCAGCACGGTGTCGTCGAAGCCGAGGATGCCGGGGAAGGTCGGCTGGCCCGCGGCCAGCCGGGCGAGCAGGTTGTCGCGCACCTCGGCCTTCACGCTGCGCAGGCGGTGGCCGCTCGCGCGGAGCGCGCCGACGGTCGTGTCGGCGGGGCGCGGGCTGCTGGTCTCGGTGAGGGGGGCCGTCACGTGCTGACAGTACGTCCGCCGCGGGGGAGCCGCCCGCCCCGCTGTGAGGTGCTCCACACTGGTCGGCATGGCGCGCTTCGGGGACGGCTTGGCCGTGCACGCCGACCTGCTGGTGGCCGCCGAGCGGGCGGTCCGCGACGCCACGGCCGGGCTGGACGCCCGGCCCGACCTCGTCTTCGCCTTCTTCGCCAGCGACGACCCGGCGGCGGTCGAGGCGGCCGGCGCGCTGGTGGCGCAGGGCTCGGGCGCGCGGGCGGTGCTCGGCTGCTCGACCGGCGGGGTGCTCGGCGACGGGCGCGGCGTCGAGCAGCAGTCGGCCGTGAGCGTCTGGGCGGCGGTGCTGCCCGAGGCGTCCCTGCGGGCCTTCCACCTCGAGGTGCTGCGCTCCGACGAGGGCGCCGCGGTCGTCGGCATGCCGGAGCGCGAGGCCTCCGACGAGGTCGTGGTGCTGCTCGCCGACCCCTGGAGCTTCCCGGTCGAGGGC
>CANKBT010000344.1 GCA_947479995.1 Frankiaceae bacterium
GAGCCGTCGGTGAGCGGCCAGCGCGAGCGCGGCACGCCGTCGACGCGGGTGCCGGCCGCGCTCCCGAGGTCGCGGACCTCGACCTGCGTGCCGTCGGGGGCGACGACGAGCTCGGCGTGGCGCGCGACGACGCCCGCGGCGTCGAGGTGCACGCCGGCGCCCTCCGCGCGCCCGAGCAGGGTGGTGCCGGCGGGCAGCAGCAGCTCGCGCTGCAGCCCGGCGCTCTCGTACGAGCCCACCGGGGCGTCGCCGCCCGCGGGCAGCACGAGGCGCGGGCGGCCGGGCACGCCCGGGTCGGGGGCGGGCACCAGGCGCGGCGGGCCGTCCGACGACGTGACGCGCACGCGCCCGCGCAGCAGGTCGTCGACCGGCACGACCTCGACGGTGAGCACGCCGGTCAGGCCGAGGCCGCGCTCGCGCACCTCGTGCAGCGCGGCGACCTGCAGCGCGTCGGCCCAGCCCGAGGCGCCGGCGCGCGCGTGGTCGCGGCGCGGCACCTCGACGCGCCAGGCGCTCGGCGCGGTCGGGGTGTCGACCGCGCGCACGCCGCGGAGCAGCTGCTCCTGCGCGGTCGCGAGGTCGACGGGGGGCGGGCCGAAGCGCACGGTCAGAACAGCGCGGACGCCGTGCGCACGGTCTGCACGACGCCGTACGTCAGCGGCAGGCCGACGAACAGCCAGGCGCCGGTCAGCTTGAGGCGGGTGCTCACGCGTGCTCCTTCGTCGTCAGGGCGGGGGTGCGGCCGTCGGTGAGGTCGATGGTGCCGGGCTCCTCCGGCTCGTGGAAGCGGCTGTCGACCGGGCGCACGAGCAGGTTGGCGACGAAGCCGACCGCGAGCAGCCCGACCATCACCAGCAGCGACGGGCGGTAGGCCGAGGCGCCGGTCGCGCCGCCGTCGCGCTGCTGGTCGGTGAGCACGTTGACGATGAGCGGGCCGGCGACGCCGGCGGCCGACCACGCGGTGAGCAGGCGGCCGTGGATGGCGCCGACCTGCGCGGTGCCGAACAGGTCCTTGAGGTACGCCGGCACGGTGGCGAAGCCGCCGCCGTAGAAGCTGATGATGACGGCCGCGGTGAGCACGAACAGCAGCACGCTGCTGCTGCCGGCCGTCGCGAACAGCAGGAACAGCAGCGCCCCGCCGCCGAGGTAGAGGACGTAGGTGGGCTTGCGGCCGATGACGTCGGAGGTCGACGACCAGACGAAGCGGCCCGCCATGTTGGCCAGCGACAGCAGGCCGACGAAGCCGGCCGCCTCGCCGGCGGTGACGTCGCCGTCGAAGAAGTCCTGGATCATCGGCGAGGCCTGCTCGAGGATGCCGATGCCGGCGGTGACGTTGCAGAACAGCACCGTCCAGAGCAGCCAGAACTGCGGCGTGCGCAGCGCGTTGCGCGCCGACACGGCGTGCGTCGTCTGCATCGCGCGGGCGTCCTCGGCGGGCGGCTCCCAGCCGTCCGGGCGCCAGCCCTCGGGCGGCACCCGCACCGCCAGCACGCCGAAGGTCATGAAGGCCAGGTAGACCAGGCCGAGCGTGACGAAGGTCGGCACCAGCGCCTGCGCGGGCTCGTCGGCGTAGGCGCCGAGCAGCTCGTTGGACAGCGCGGACGCGATGAAGGCGCCGCCGCCGAAGCCCATGATGGCCATGCCGGTCGCCAGGCCCGGCCGGTCGGGGAACCACTTGATCAGCGTGGAGACCGGCGAGATGTAGCCGATGCCCAGGCCGATGCCGCCGAGCACGCCGTAGCCGAGGTAGAGCAGCCACAGCTGCTCGGTCGCGATGCCGAGCGCGCCGACGAGCAGGCCGCCGCTGAAGCAGGCGGCCGACAGCGCCATCGCCTTGCGCGGGCCGTTGCGCTCCATCCACGTGCCGCCGAAGGCGGCCGACAGGCCGAGCATGACGATGGCGATGGAGAACACCACCGCGATCGCCGTCTCGCTGACGTCGAAGCGCTCGACGAGCGGCGTCTTGAAGACGCTCAGCGCGTAGACCTGGCCGATGCACAGGTGGATCGCGAGCGCGGCGGGCGGGATGAGCCAGCGGCTGTAGCCGGGCGGCGCGACGGACCTCTCGCGGTCGAGCAGACCTGCCACGACGTGCTCCTCCCTAGCGGCGGTTCACGCGCTCCCGCTGCGGGACCACGGTGTAACGCGGATCACGCGCCGACTCCTGCCCCGCCTCGAAGACCCCGAAGCGCAGGCACGCCGACCCGGCGACGAGCGCGCCGCCGGACAGCGCCGCGGCGGTGCGGCTGCGCCCGGCGAGCAGCGCGGTGCCGGTCGCCCCGGCCGCGGTGAGCGCGCGGCTGAGCCGCATGAGCCGCCCGGGCGTGCCGTGGTGCAGCGGCTCGGCGGTGAGGCCCATCGCGCGCTCCATGCGGTGCGCGACGGCCAGCTCGGTGACGGCGCCCGTGACGGCGAGCCGCCGCGCCGGGCCGGCCTGCGCGACCGGCACCAGCGCCGTCGCGAGACCCCCGGCCGCCGCTGACGCGGAGCCGACGAAGACCCACGGCAGGTGGTCCTTCGCGTCGTGCCACGTCGGCGTGGCGGTGTCGGTGAGCAGCACGGCGGTGTACGACGCGACGGCGGGCGCCACCGCCGCGGCGACGAGCCCGGCGGGCCGCCCGAACGGCGCGACGAGCCGGCGCAGCGGCCGTGGCAGCGGCAGCTCGGACGCCCCCGCGAGCCCGGCCAGCGGGCCGTACGCCGTGAGGATCCAGGTGCCCACGCTCATCGGCGACGTCGGCTTGGCGACCCGCAGCATGTGGTGGAAGCGCTCAGGCCGGCCGAGGTCGTGCACGAGCGCGGCGAAGCTGACGGTGATGCCGACCAGCGCGCTGACGCGGCCGGCGGCCCGGAGCGCGGGCCGGCCGGTGACGTCGCCGCCGGCGGCCAGCAGCGACGAGCCCGCCGCGAGCCCGCCGAGGAACAGGTACGCCGGGACGTCCGCCTCCCACGGCGAGGCCTTGAGCACCGGCCGGCCGTAGTACGACGTGAACTCCGCGGGCGGGACGACGGCCGCCCTGTCCCCGCGCTTGCGCCGCCTCCCGCCCTGCCCGGTGAGCGCCTGCTCGGCCGGGGGGTGCGGGGGCGGGCCGCCGCGGTCGACGGTCACGGGCGCCGCCCGCCGAAGGCTGCGACCGCGCCGGCGAGCATGCCCGCGGCAGCCAGCGCGGCGGTGCGCCACATGCGCGGCAGGTCGCGCGTCGTCACGACGGGGTCGGGCGGCAGGCCGTAGACCTCCGGCTCGTCGAGCAGCAGGAAGAAGGCGCCGAGCCCGCCGATGCCGTCGCCGGGGTCCTCGCCGTAGAGCCGGGCGTCCGGCACGCCCGCCTCGTGCAGGGCCTCGACGCGCGCGGCGGCGCGCTCGCGGAGCTCGTCGAGCTCGCCGAACTGGATGCTCTGCGTCGGGCAGGCCTGCGCGCACGC
>CANKBT010000345.1 GCA_947479995.1 Frankiaceae bacterium
CCGGCCAGCTCGTCTGCGTGCTCGAGGCGATGAAGATGGAGCACCCGGTCACCGCGCCCACCGCCGGCACGGTCACCGGCCTCGCGGTCGCGGTCGGCGACCAGGTGCGCACCGGCCAGGTGCTGGCGGTCGTCGAGGCCTGACGCGGCCCGGCCGGCCCGCCCCCCGTGCGTCTGCCCGGCTGCCTGGCGGGCCTCCCCGCGTGCAGCAGACGCGAGGCCGGCATGGCCGGTGGCGGCATCCCGCGCGTGGCGCGGCAGACCGCCAGGTCACGCAGGGGTCACGGGGCGCCCCGCGGGGCAGGACGGCGGTGCACCTGACCCCTGCACCCACTGGAGACACCATGGCCTCGATCACCGTCGGCACCGAGAACAGCACCCCCGTCGAGCTGCACGTGGAGGACCACGGCGCCGGCCGCCCGGTCGTCCTCATCCACGGCTGGCCGCTGTCCGGCCGCTCCTGGGAGAACCAGGTCGGCCCGCTCGTCGACGCCGGCTACCGCGTCGTCACGTACGACCGCCGCGGCTTCGGCGCCTCGTCGCAGCCGTGGGAGGGCTACGACTACGACACCTTCGCCGGCGACCTCGAGGCCGTGCTGGAGGGCCTCGACCTCACCGACGCCACGCTCGTCGGCTTCTCCATGGGCGGCGGCGAGGTCGTGCGCTACCTCGCCACGCGCGGCAGCGGCCGCGTGCGGCAGGCCGTGCTCGCCGCGGCCGTGCCGCCGTACCTCTACAAGAGCGACGACAACCCCGACGGCGGCCTCGACGACGCGACCATCGCGACGTTCGAGCAGGGCGTCACCGGCGACCGCCTCGCCTTCCTCGAGGGCTTCGTCGAGGACTTCTTCACGGCGGGCCGCAAGGGCACCGTCAGCGACGCCCAGCGCCGCTACGCGGTGCAGATCGCGGCCTTCGCGTCCCCCAAGGGCACGCTCGACTGCATCTCGGCCTTCGGCCGCACCGACTTCCGCGGCGACGTGGCGGAGGTCGACGTGCCGACCCTGGTCATCCACGGCGACAGCGACGGCATCGTGCCGTTCGAGGTGAGCGGCAAGCGCAGCGCCGAGCTCATCCCCGGCGCGCGCCTGCACGTGGTCGAGGGCGGCCCGCACGGCATCAACGCCAGCCACGCCGAGGAGTTCAACCGGGTGCTGCTGGAGTTCCTCGGCAGCTGACCGGCCCGCACCGCACGACGGGGGCACGGGCGCGCCTAGGGTGCGCTCGTGCCCCTCGACGTGATCGCCCTCATCCCCGCCAAGCCCGGGTCGGAGGACGTCGTCCGCGACGCCCTGCGCACCCTCGTCGCCGCCACGCGGCAGGAGGAGGGCTGCGTGGCGTACGACCTGCACGAGTCGCAGGCCGCCCCCGGCACCTTCGTCACCGTCGAGGTGTGGCGCGACCAGGCGGCGCTCGACGGGCACATGACGACGCCGCACATCGCGGCCGCCTTCGCCGCCGTCGGCGACCACGTCGCGGACGCGCCGGCGATCCACGCGCTGACGCCCGTCCCCGTCGACTGACGGGCGCGGCGTGAGGCAGGCGGTGCTGCTGCGCGCGGTCAACCTCGGCAGCCACCACAAGGTGCCGATGGCCGAGTGGCGCACCCGGCTCGCCGCGCTCGGCACCGACGTGCGCACGCACCTGCAGAGCGGCCAGGCCGTGCTCGACACCGACCTCCCGCCGGACGCGCTCGCGCAGGCGGTGCACGACGACCTGCTCGCCTGGAAGGGCGTCGACACCCCCGTGCTCGTCCGCGACGGCGCGGCGCTCGACGCCGTCGTCGCGGGCTGCCCCTGGCCGGACGTCGCCGCAGCGGACCCGACGAAGGTGCACGTCGCCTTCACCGACGAGCCGGCACGCGGGTGGTGGCACGACGACCCCGACCGTTGGCTGCCCGAGCGCGCGCAGGACGGCCCGGGCGTCGTCTACCTGCTCTTCCCCGACGGCGCCGGCCGCGCCCGGATGCCCACCGCGGGCAAGCCGGGGCAGCGCGCCACCGCGCGCAACTGGCGCACCGTCCTGGCGGTGCAGGCGCTCCTCAACCGGGTGGTTGACAAGCCGTGACGGCCGGGCCAGGCTGTCCTCAACCAACCGGTTGAGGAGGTGGGGGCCGTGGGCGCCGAGGCGCTGGACCGGGCCTTCGCCGCCCTCGCCGACCCGACCCGGCGCGACCTCGTCGCCCGGCTCGCGGCCGGCGACATGACCGTCGGCGAGCTCGCGGCCCCGTACGCCGTGAGCCTGCAGGCGGTCTCGAAGCACCTCAAGGTGCTCGAGCAGGCCGGGCTGGTCAGCCGGAGCCGCGACGCGCAGCGCCGCCCCGTCCACCTGGAGGCGGACGTGCTCGACCTCATGACCGCGTGGGTCGAGCGCTACCGCCGGCAGGCCGAGGAGCGCTACGCCCGGCTCGACGACGTCCTGCGGGACGCGACCGAGGAGACGCCATGACCACCAGCCGGACCCGCCACGAGACCGCGATCGAGGTCGGCACCGACCTGCCGACCGTGCGCATCGTGCGCGAGTTCGACGCGCCCGTCGCCGCCGTGCTGCGGGCGCACACCGACCCCCACCTCGCCGTGCGCTGGCTCGGCCCGCACCGGCTGACGATGCGCGTCGACCACTGGGACGGCCGCACCGGCGGCGCGTACCGCTACGTGCACACCGACGCCGACGGCACGGAGTACGCCTTCCACGGCAGCTTCCACGAGGTGCGGGACGACGGCCTCGTGCAGACCTTCACCTGGGAGGGCGAGCCCGACCAGGCGCTGCTCGAGCGCCTGGTGCTCACCGACCTCGGCGACGGGCGCTGCCGCCTCACCGCCACGTCGCACCACGAGTCCTTCGCCGCCCGCGACGGCATGGTCGCCAGCGGCATGGAGACCGGCGTGCGCGAGGGCTACGAGCGCCTCGACGCCCTCCTCGCCGACTGACCCGCCGCCGCGGCTCCTGTCCGCCTGTCCGCCCGCCCGCAGTGATCACTCCGCTGGGGCCAGTGATCACTCGCGGGGCGCCCCGGCGCGCGGGGCCGCCCCCGCGGGCCGGGGCCTGGCGCCGCAGTGATCGCCCGCGAGGTGCTCGCGGGGCGTGATCACTGCGGCCGGCCGGCTCGGCGATCACTGCACCCGCACGCCTGCGCCGCGTCCCGGGCGGTGCAGTGCTCGCCCGCCACGGGCCGCGCGCCCGGCGTTCCCGTCGACACCCACCTGCGCCGCCGGGCCCGTGCGCGGCCCGCGCGCGGGCTCACGGGCGGCCAGGTGGGTGTCGTGGCGGACAGCCGGGGCGGCTACTCGGCCGCGACGCCGGGGTACGGGCTGGCGGCCAGCAGGCCGGCGAGGTGCACGGCGTTCGAGGCCAGCACGGGCAGGACCTTCTTCACGTTGTCGGGCTGCTCGTCGAGGTCGGTGTAGTCCTGCGACCCG
>CANKBT010000346.1 GCA_947479995.1 Frankiaceae bacterium
ACCAACCAGGAGCTCGTCACCTGCGCGGTCGAGGGCATCAACATCAAGGTCGCCGTCATCAACAACGGCAGCCTCGGCATGGTGCGCCAGTGGCAGACCCTGTTCTACGAGGGCCGCTACTCCAACACCGACCTGCAGTCCAAGCGCGTGCCGGACTTCGTGAAGCTCGCCGAGGCCATGGGCTGCGTCGGGCTGCGCTGCGAGAAGGCCGAGGACGTCGACGCCACGATCGAGCAGGCCATGGCGATCGACGACGCGCCGGTGGTGGTCGACTTCGTCGTCGGCCAGGACGCGATGGTGTGGCCGATGGTGCCGGCCGGCACGAGCAACGACGAGATCCTCGCCGCCCGCGACGTGCGGCCGGTGTGGGGGGAGGACGACGTCTGATGAGCGCGGGAAGCAGCACGGCGCACGCGGGCGGCCCGACCGTCACCCGCCACACCCTGTCCGTCCTCGTCGAGGACAAGCCCGGCGTCTTGGCGCGCGTGGCCTCGCTGTTCAGCCGCCGCGGCTTCAACATCGAGAGCCTGGCCGTCGGCCCCACCGAGCACCCGGCCGTCAGCCGCATGACCATCGTCGTCGCGGTCGAGGGCCTGCCGCTCGAGCAGGTCACCAAGCAGCTCAACAAGCTCGTCAACGTGCTGAAGATCGTCGAGCTCGACGCCGACGCGAGCGTGCAGCGCGAGCTCATGCTCGTGAAGGTGCGCGCCGACCTCACCACGCGCAGCCACGTGCTCGAGACCGTGCAGCTGTTCCGCGCCAAGGTGGTGGACGTCGCGAGCGACGCCGTCACCGTCGAGGCCACCGGCACGCGCGACAAGCTCGCGGCGCTGGTGCGCGTGCTCGAGCCCTTCGGCATCCGCGAGATCGTCCAGTCGGGCATGGTCGCGGTCAGCCGCGGCTCGCGCTCGATGACCGGCACCGAGCGCCTGCGCTCGGTCGGCTGACCCCACCCCGTACGAGCACGTCCCACCGACGAGAGGCACACCAGCACCCATGGCCGAGATCTACTACGACGACGACGCCGACCTGAGCCTGATCGCGGGCAAGAAGGTCGCCGTGCTCGGGTACGGCAGCCAGGGCCACGCCCACGCGCTGTCCCTGCGCGACTCGGGCGTCGACGTGCGCGTCGGCCTGCCCGAGGGCTCGTCGAGCCGCGCGAAGGCCGAGGGCGAGGGCCTGCGCGTCGTCTCGCCGTCCGAGGCCGCCGCCGAGGCCGACGTCATCATGATCCTCGCGCCGGACACCGTGCAGCGCCGGCTCTACGCCGACGACGTGGCGCCGAACCTGAAGGACGGCGACGCGCTGTTCTTCGGCCACGGCCTCAACATCCGCTTCGGCCTCATCACGCCGCCGCCCGGCGTCGACGTCGCCATGGTCGCGCCGAAGGGCCCGGGCCACCTCGTGCGCCGGCAGTTCGTCGACGGCCGCGGGGTGCCGTGCCTCGTCGCCGTCGAGCAGGACGCGAGCGGCTCCGCGCTCCAGCTCGCGCTGTCGTACGCCAAGGGCATCGGCGGCACGAAGGCCGGCGTGCTGCGCACGACCTTCACCGAGGAGACCGAGACCGACCTGTTCGGCGAGCAGGCCGTGCTCTGCGGCGGCGCGAGCGCGCTCGTGCAGGCCGGCTTCGAGGTGCTCACCGAGGCCGGCTACCAGCCGGAGGTCGCGTACTTCGAGTGCCTGCACGAGCTCAAGCTCATCGTCGACCTCATGTACGAGGGCGGCATCGGCAAGATGCGCTGGTCGATCTCCGACACGGCCGAGTTCGGCGACTACGTCACCGGCCCGCGCATCATCACGCCGGCCGTCAAGGACGCCATGAAGCAGGTGCTCGCCGAGATCCAGGACGGCACCTTCACCAAGGCGCTCATCGACGACGACGACGCCGGCCGCCCGCGGATGACCGCCTACCGCGAGCAGCAGGCGCACCACCCGATCGAGGTCACCGGCGCGCAGCTGCGGCCGATGATGGCCTGGATCGACGACAGCGGCGAGTAGCCCCGCCCGGCGCGCCGACCGGCCCTCGCTAGCCTGCGGGGGCCGGTCGCGCGCGCCCGCACGACCGTGCCGACCCCACCGCGAAGGACCCTCGTGACCCTGCCCGTCGTCCTCATCGCCGAGGAGCTCGCGCCCTCCGTCCTGGCCGTCCTCGGCGACGGCGTGGAGGTGCGGCACGTCGACGGCGCCGACCGGGCCGCGCTGCTCCCCGCGCTCGCCGACGCCGACGCGGTGCTCATCCGCAGCGCGACCCGGGTCGACGAGGAGGCGCTCGCCGCCGCCCCGCGCCTCAAGGTCGTCGCGCGCGCCGGCATCGGCCTCGACAACGTCGACGTGCCGGCGGCGACCGCCCGCGGCGTCATGGTCGTCAACGCGCCGCAGAGCAACATCGTCAGCGCCGCCGAGCAGGCGGTGAACCTGCTGCTTGCCTGCGCGCGCAACACCGCCGTCGCCGACCGCGCCCTCAAGGAGGGCAAGTGGCAGCGCAGCCGCTGGACCGGCGTCGAGGTGGCCGACAAGACGGTCGGCGTCGTCGGGCTCGGGCGCATCGGCGTGCTGTTCGCGCAGCGCATGTCGGCGTTCGGCACGCGCCTGATCGCCTACGACCCGTACGTCTCGCCGGCCCGCGCCGCGCAGATCGGCGTGCGCCTGGTGGGCCTGGACGAGCTGCTCCGCGAGAGCGACTTCATCTCCATCCACCTGCCCAGGACGCCCGAGACCGTCGGCCTCATCGGCGCCGAGCAGCTCGCGCTCTGCAAGCCGACCGTGCGCATCGTCAACGCCGCGCGCGGCGGGCTGCTCGACGAGCGCGCGCTCGCCGACGCGCTGGCGGCCGGCACCGTGGCGGGCGCCGGGCTCGACGTCTTCGAGGTCGAGCCGACCACGGAATCGCCGCTGTTCGCGTTCGACTCGGTGGTCGTCGCGCCGCACCTCGGCGCCTCGACCGTGGAGGCCCAGGACAAGGCCGGCATCGCTGTGGCCCGGTCGGTGCGGCTCGCCCTCGACGGCGAGTTCGTGCCCGACGCCGTCAACGTGCAGGCCGCCGGCGTCGTCGTCGAGGAGGTGCGCCCCGCGCTGCCCCTCGTGGAGAAGCTCGGGCGCGTGTTCACCGCGCTCGCCGACGGCGCGCCCGCCCGCATCGCGGTCGAGGTGCGCGGCGAGATCGCGGCGCACGACGTGTCGGTGCTGCAGCTCGCCGCGCTCAAGGGCGTGTTCGCCGACGTCGTCGAGGAGCAGGTGACCTTCGTCAACGCGCCGTCGCTGGCCGCCGAGCGCGGCCTCGAGGTGTCGCTGACGACCGACCCTGTGAGCCCCGACTACCGCAACCTCGTGCGCCTGCACGGCGTGCTCGCCGACGGCCGCACCGTCTCGGTGTCGGGCACGCTCGCCGGCACCCGGCAGGTCGAGAAGCTCA
>CANKBT010000347.1 GCA_947479995.1 Frankiaceae bacterium
CCTCGGCGGGCGGCTCGTGCACGACGAGGCCGCCGCTCGGGCGGCGGACGGCGCGGGTGCGCAGGCCGTCGTAGCGGCGGGTGCGCTGCACCGCCTCGACGACGGGCAGCTCGGCGGGGTCCTGGGCGTCGGCGTCAGCGGTCGACGGCGCCATCGCGGTCGCGGAGGCCTCGGCAGCGGTCGGCGCGGCGGTGGCCCCGGGCCGAGCGGGCCGGCGCACGACCCGCACCGGCCGCAGGTCGTCGTCCTCCGGGCCGGTCACCGGCCGGCTCCCCGTGCGGCGACGACGGCCATGAGGGCGCGCTCGACGGCGTACTGCTGGTCGGCGGCGCCGCCCTTGACGTCCGCGTCGGCGTGGGCGACGGCCTGCAGCGCCTGCGACAGGCCCTCGGGGCGCCAGGCGCGCGACTGCTTGCGGGTCTTGTCGACCTTCCACGGCGGCATGCCGAGCGCGCTGGCCACGGCGTGCGCCGGGCCGCTGCCGGCGCTGGCGACCTGGGCGATGGAGCGCAGCGAGCCGGCGAGGGCGCTGGTGACGAGCACGGGCGCGAGGCCGGTCGCGGCGCCGTAGCGGACGAGCTCGAGCGCCCCCGCGAGGTCGCCCTCGACCGCCTTGTCGGCGACGGCGAAGCCCGACAGGTCGGCGCGCCCGCGGTAGTAGCGGCCGACGACCTCGTCGTCGACCGGCCCCTCGGTGTCGCTGAGCAGCTGGCTGGCCGCGCTGCACAGCTCGCGCAGGTCGTTGCCGACCGCGTCGAGCAGCACCGTCACGGCGCTCTCGGAGACCTGCCGGCCGGTGCTGCGCAGCTCGGCCCGCAGGAAGTCGCGCCGCTCGCCGACCTTGGTCATCTTCGGGGCGTCGACGCGCCGCGCGCCCTTGAACGTCGTCAGCAGCGCCTTGCCCTTCGCCCCGCCGGCGTGGCAGAGCACGACGCTGACGGCGTCGGGCGGGTCGGCCGCGTAGTCGACCAGGTCCGCGACGACGGCCTTGTCGAGGTCCTGCGCCGCGCGGAGCACGAGCACCCGGCGCTCGGCGAACAGCGACGGGCCGAGCAGCTGCGGCAGGTCGCCGGGCAGCACCTCGGCGGCCACGAGGTCGCGCACGTCGGCCTGCGGGTCGTCCCGGCGCGCGGCGGCCAGCACCTCGCTGACGGCGCGACCGACGCGCAGCTCCTCGTCGCCGACGACGAGCGTGAGCGGGGCGAGGAGGTCGTCGGCCTTCGCGGCGGCAGGGGTCCTCGGCACGCCCCATGGTCCCACGTCCCGCCGGCGCCGAGGTCGCGCTCCGCCGCGCCCGGCCGGCCCTCACGGCGGGGGGCGGCCGTCACCGCGCCGCCCGACCACCGCCAGCACGCCGTCCTGCTCGACCACGGCGACGGCCCCGTCGACGTCCGTGCGGTACGTCCGCGCCCCCGCCGCCGCGAGCAGCTCCAGCGTGGCCGCCGCCGGGTGGCCGTACGTGTTGTCGGCGCCGACGCCCGTGACGGCGACGCGCGCGCCGACCGCCGCGAGGAAGGGCGGGTGCTGCGCGGCGCTGCCGTGGTGCGGCACCTTGAGCACGTCCGCCCGCAGGTCGGCCCCGGAGGCGAGCAGGTCGCGCTGCGCCTCCGGCTCGACGTCGCCGGTGAGCAGCAGGACGACGCCGCGGACCTGCACGCGCAGCACGACGCTCCCGTTGTTGGGGTCGGAGTCGGTGCCGCGGTAGGCCCGTACCGGGCCGAGCACCTCCCACGACACGTCGCCCGCCACCCGGCGCTCGCCGAGGCGCACCGGCAGCAGCGGCACGCCGGCCGACGCCGCCCGCGCCGCGACCTCGGCGAGGCGCCCGGCGGTGCCGTCGTCGTCCTGGCCGTCGGGCGGTGACGACCCGGCGCCGCCGAGCTGGACGGCGCCGACCGCGCGGCCGTCGAGCACGCCCGGCAGCCCGTCGACGTGGTCGGCGTGGGCGTGCGTGAGGACGACGAGCGGCACCTGCGTGACGCCGAGGTCGCCGAGGCAGCGGTCGACGAGGGCGGGGTCGGGGCCGGCGTCGACGACGACGGCCGAGGACGCGCCGGCCCGCAGGACGAGGGCGTCGCCCTGGCCCACGTCGCACAGCACGGCCACCCAGCCCGGCGGCGGCCAGCCGGGGCTGGCCCAGCGCAGCGCACCGACCGCGACGGCCGTCGCGGTCACCGCCGTCAGCAGCGCACGCCGCCACGGCCGGGAGCGGCCGACGACGAGCACGGCGGCGGTGAGCGAGGCCAGCAGGAGCGCGCCGCGACCGCCGTCCGGCCACGGCAGCGCCGCGCCGGGCAGGGCCGCCCCCACCCGCGCGATGCCGACCAGCCAGGCCGCGGGCAGCCAGGCGAGCCACGCCGCGACCTGCGCCAGCGGCAGGCTCACCGGCGCGAGCAGCGCCGCGGCCACGCCCAGCACGGTCGCCGGGGCGACCGCCGGGACGGCGAGCAGGTTGGCCGGCACCGACAGCAGGCCCAGCTCGCCGGCGAGCGCGACGACCACGGGCCCGCACGCCGCCTGCGCGGCGGCCGGCACGGCCAGCGCCTCGGCCAGCGGCCGGGGCAGCCGGCGCGCCAGGGCGTCGCGCCACGGCGGCGCCAGCACCAGCAGCCCCGCGGTGGCGAGCACCGACAGGGCGAAGCCCGGGCTCGCGGCGAGGTCGGGCGACACGAGCACCAGCACCAGCGTCGCCGCGCACAGCGCGGGCACCGCGCGGCGCCGCCCTCCCGTGGCCAGGGCGAGCAGCGCCACGACGCCCATCGCCCCGGCGCGCAGCACGCTGGGCGACGGGCGCGCGAGCACGACGAAGCCCAGCAGCCCGAGGCCGGCGAGCACCGGTGCACCGCGCAGCCCCAGGCCGAGCAGCCGCGCGAGGGCCAGCACGGCGGCCAGCACGATCGCCACGTTGGTGCCCGACACGGCGGTGAGGTGGGTCAGCCCGACCGTGCGGAAGTCGTCGCGCACCTCGGGCAGCAGCGTCGTGGTGTCCCCGACGACCAGCCCCGGCAGCAGGCCGCCCTCGGCGTCGGGCAGCGGCGCGACGGCGTCACGCAGGCCGGCGCGCAGGTGGCCGGCGACGCGCTGCACCCGGCTCGGGGCGCCGAGCACCACCGGCGGCCCCCGGCCGCGCAGCACGGCGGCGACGTCGTCGCCGCGCTCGGCCGCGAGCAGCCGGCCCTCGACGCGCACCCGCTGGCTCGGCAGCAGGCCCGCCCAGCCGGGGCCGTCAGACAGCAGCAGCACGGGCGCGCGCAGCCGGGTGCGCGCGTCACCGGAGCCCAGCAGCTCGACGCGGGCGCGCACCACGAGCAGGGGCGGGCGGCCGGGCAGGGAGGACGCGGCCGGTCGCGGGTCGTCCGTGAGCACGACCTCCGCCGTGACGGCGGCCCCGCGCGCGGCGAGGGCGGCGA
>CANKBT010000348.1 GCA_947479995.1 Frankiaceae bacterium
GCCGGGCTGCGGACGCTCGCCCCCGGCACCGGCGAGGTGAAGCGCATGTACGTCGCGCCCTGGGCGCGCGGCCGCGGCCTCGGGCGCGCGCTGCTGGCCGGGCTCGACGACGCCGCGCGCGAGCTCGGGCTGTCGCGGCTGCTGCTGGAGACCGGCGACGCCCAGCCCGAGGCCGTCGCCCTCTACGCCTCCGCCGGCTGGGAGCGGGTCACGCCGTACGGGGAGTGGAAGGACAGCCCGCGCTCGATCTGCTTCGGCCGCGACGTGCGGAGCGGCGAGGTCGCCAGCCGCGACGTCAGGAGCGGCGGATGACGCGCCCGGCGCAGGGGGCGGGGCGGCTGGTGCGCGCCGGCTTCGCCGACCGCCAGTCCGCCGAGGCCCGGCTGGTCGAGCTCGGCCTGTGGGCGGCCGGCGCCCCGACCGGGGACGACGCCGACGCGGTGCTCGTCGCGCTCATCGACGTCGCCGACCCCGACCAGGCGCTGGCGGCGCTGGCGCGCGTCGCCGAGGCCGCGCCCGACCGCGACGCGCTGCTCGACGCGGTGCGCACCCGTGCGGGCCTGCGCCGGCGGCTGCTGCAGGTGCTGGGCGTGAGCGACGCGCTCGGCGACCACCTCGTCGCGCACCCCGAGCACTGGCACCTGCTCGAGGACGACGCGCTCGTGCTGGCCCGGCCCACGCTCCTCGGCCTGCAGACGACGCTGCTCGCGGCGGTCGGCGCCGACCCCGGCGACCCGCTGCCGTGGGGCTCGGGCGGCGCCCGGGCGCGCGGCACCGGACCGGACGTGCTGGCGGCGCTGCGCACCGCGCACCGCGGCTGCCTGCTGCAGCTGGCGGCGCGCGACCTCGAGGGGCTGGCGGTCGACGACGTCGCCGCCGAGCTCGCCGACCTCGCCGCCGCCGTGCTCACGGCCGCGCTGGCCGTGGCCGCCGCCGAGCTGCCGGAGGGCGCCGCGCCCTGCCGCCTCGCGGTCGTCGCCATGGGCAAGACCGGCGGCCACGAGCTCAACTACGTCAGCGACGTCGACGTCGTCTACGTCGCCGAGCCGGCCGCGCCGGGCGACGACGACACGGCGTCGCTGCGCGACGACGACACGGCGGCGCTGCGCGACGACGACACGGCGGCGCTGCGCACCGCGACGCAGCTCGCGAGCGGCCTCATGCGCGTCTGCGCGCAGGTGGCCTGGCAGGTCGACGCGAACCTGCGGCCGGAGGGGAGCGCCGGCCCGCTCGTGCGCAGCCTCGCCAGCCACGAGGCGTACTACCGCCGGTGGGCCAAGACCTGGGAGTTCCAGGCGCTGCTCAAGGCACGACCGGTGGCGGGCGACGTCGCGCTCGGCGCGCGCTACGTCGAGGCGCTCGCGCCGCTGGTGTGGAGCGCCAGCGAGCGCCCCGACTTCGTGGCCGACGTGCAGGCGATGCGGCGCCGGGTCGAGGAGACCATCGCGTCGGACCGCGCCGAGCGCGAGGTCAAGCTCGGCCGCGGCGGCCTGCGCGACATCGAGTTCGCGGTGCAGCTGCTGCAGCTCGTGCACGGGCGCACCGACGAGTCGGTCCGCAGCGGCACCACGCTCGTCGCGCTCGAGCAGCTCGCCGAGGCCGGCTACGTCGGCCGCGAGGACGCGCGCCAGCTCGCGCAGGCCTACCGCTGGCTGCGGGTCGTCGAGCACCGGCTGATGCTGCACCGGCTGCGCCGCACCCACCTGCTGCCGGCGTCCGACGACGAAGCCGGGCTGCGGCGCATCGCGCGCGCCGTCGGGCACCGCACCGACGTGCTCAACGCCTTCGGCCGCGAGCGCAACGGCTACCGCCACCTCGTGCGCCGGCTGCACGAGAAGCTCTTCTACCGGCCGCTGCTCGGCGCGGTCGCGCGGCTGCCGGCCGAGGAGGCGCGGCTCGGCCCGCGCGCGGCGCTCGCCCGGCTGTCCGCGCTCGGCTTCGCCGAGCCGCAGGCGGCGCTGCGCCACCTGGAGGCCCTCACCGAGGGCGTCTCGCGCCGGGCGGCCATCCAGCAGACGCTGCTGCCGGCGATGCTCGGCTGGTTCGCCGAGGCGGCCGACCCGGACGCCGGCCTGCTGTCGTACCGCCGCGTCAGCGACGCCCTCGGCACCACGCCCTGGTACCTCCGGCTGCTGCGCGACGAGGGCGAGGCCGCCGAGCGCTTCGCCCGGCTGCTGGCCACCTCGCGCTACGTCGCCGACCTGCTCGTGCGCGCGCCGGAGGGCGTGCGGCTGCTGGCCGACGACGCCGAGCTCGTGCCGCGCAGCCGCGAGGCGCTCGTCACGGCCTTCGTCGCGTCGGTGCGCCGGCGGGAGGACTGGGAGGGCGCGGTGCTGGCGGCGCGCGGCCTGCGCCGCCAGGAGCTGGTGCGCATCGCGTCCGCCGACCTGCTCGGCACCGCCGACACCGCGGCCGTCGGCCGCGGGCTGTCCGACGTCGCCGCCGCGGTCGTCGAGGCCGCGCTCAGCACTGCCACGCGCAAGGTGGAGAGGGCGCGCGGCGGCGTCATGCCCGTGCGCCTCGCGGTCATCGCCATGGGGCGGCTCGGCGGCCTCGAGCAGAGCTACGGCAGCGACGCCGACGTCCTGTTCGTGCACGAGGCGGTCGACGGCGCGAGCGACGCCGAGGCGGCGGCCGCCGCCACCGAGGTCGCCAACGAGCTGCGCCGGCTGCTCGCCCTCCCGGCGCCCGACCCGCCGCTGCTCGTCGACGCCGACCTGCGCCCGGAGGGCAAGCAGGGGCCGCTGACGCGCAGCCTCGCGGCGTACGCGCGCTACTACGAGCGCTGGTCGCTGGTGTGGGAGGCGCAGGCCCTGCTGCGCGCCGCGCCGCTGGCCGGCGACGCCGACCTCACCCGGCGGTTCCTCGCGCTGGCCGACGGCGTGCGCTGGCCCGAGGGCGGCCTCACCGACGACCAGGTGCGCGAGGTGCGGCGCATCAAGGCGCGCGTCGAGACCGAGCGTCGGCCCAAGGCCGTCGACGCCTCGCTGGCGCAGAAGCTCGGGCGCGGCGGCATCGCCGACGTCGAGTGGACGGTGCAGCTGCTGCAGCTGCAGCACGCCCACGAGGTGCCGGCCCTGCGCACCACCGCGACGCTCGCCGCGCTGCAGGGCGCGCAGGACGCCGGGCTCGTCAGCGCCGACGACGCCGCCGCGCTGCGGCACGCCTGGGTGCTCGCGACGCGCGTGCGCGACGCGCTCGTGCTCGTGCGCGGCAAGCCGGCGACGGCCCTGCCCTCGAGCGGCCGCGAGCTGGAGGGCGTCGCCCGCGTCCTCGGCCGGGGACCGGGGAGGCAGGGGGAGTTCCTGGACGACTACCGTCGCGCCACCCGGGTCGCCCGCGGTGTCGTCGAGCGCGTCTTCTACGGCTAGCCCCCGCGCACCCCGCCCCGCACCCGTGCCCGAAGCCC
>CANKBT010000349.1 GCA_947479995.1 Frankiaceae bacterium
CGGTGTCGGCCGCGCGGGTCAGCGCGGCGGCGCGGGCGGCCGCCTCCTGCTGCAGGGCCTGCGCCCAGCCGGTGACCTCGCCCTCGGGCCGCTCGGCACCGGCGGCCTGCGCCACCCGGTGCGCCCGGCCGTCGAGCTCGTGCCGCGCCTCGGCGAGCCGTGCGGCGAGCGCCTGGCGCCGGTCGACGAGCCACTTCTCGACGGCCTGGAAGCGCTCGGTGCGGAACAGCCGCTGGAGCACCGCCCGCTTGTCGTCGCTCTTGGCGCGCAGGAACGTCGCGAACTCGCCCTGCGGCAGCACGACGACCTGGAAGAACTGGTCGGCGCTCATGCCGAGCAGCGGGTCGAGCTCGCGCGCGGCCTCGTCGATGCGGGTGCTCACCGCCTCCCAGGCCCCGCCCCGGTGCTCCTCGAGCAGCACCTTGGCCTGCAGGGTGCGCACGCCGTCGCCGCGCTGCTTGGGCTGCTCCTGCGCCGGGCTGCGCGTGATCCGCCAGCGCCGGCCGCCGAGCGTGACCTCCAGGCGCACCTCGGTGAGCACGCCGGCCTCCGCGGTGTCGCAGCGCAGCCGCCCGGCGGACCCGCGGGCGCCGGGCACCCGGCCGTACAGCGCGAAGCAGAGCCCGTCGAGCAGGGTCGTCTTGCCGGCGCCGGTGTCGCCGTGCAGCAGGAACAGCCCGCTCTCGGCGAGCCGGTCGAGGTCGACCTCGACGGCGCCCGGGAAGGGCCCGAACGCCTGCAGCCGCAGCGCGTGCGGCCTCACGCGCTCGCCGCCGCGAGCCGGGTGGCCTCGAGCGCGCGCTGCAGCAGCGCCCGCTCCTCGTCGGTGGCGTCGCCGGCGTCGCCGCCGGCGCGCACGTGCCGGACGAACTCCGCGACCACGTCGAGGTCGGGGCGGGCCTGCACGCGCGCGGCGTAGCTGCGGTCGTCGGCGGCGACGCCGTCGGGCGCGAAGCCGAGCACGAGCGCGTGCGGGAAGCGCTGCTGCAGGCGGCGCATGGCGTCCTCGGGTCGGACGGCGTCGGTGAGCACGGCCGAGACCCAGTCGCCCTCCTGCCCGGCGAGCGCCGGGTCGGTGAGCAGGTCGCGCAGGGTGCCGCGTAGCGTCGACAGGGCCCGGGGCACCGGCGCCTCGACGCGCGCGACGGCGGCCAGGCCGTGCGCGTCGAGGTCGACCAGCCAGGAGCTCTTGCGGTGCCGGGCCTCGGAGAAGCTGTAGGCCAGCGGCGAGCCGGAGTAGCGCAGGTCGTCGCGCAGCGCCTGGGCGCCGTGCAGGTGGCCGAGCGCGGTGTAGGTGGTGCCGTCGAACAGCGACGCCGGCACCGAGCCCACCCCGCCGACGGTGATGTCGCGCTCGCTGTCGCTCGCCTCGCCGCCGGTCACCCAGGCGTGCGCGAGCACCACCGAGCGCGGCGCCGTGCGGGCCGCCCGGACCGCGCCGGTGGCCCAGCCGAGCACGCCGAGGTGGCCGCCGGGCGTGCCCTCGGGCAGCGCGCCGCGGACGGCCTCGGGCTCCAGGTAGGGGATGCCGAACACCTCGACCGGCCCGTGCGCGTCCTGCAGCACCACCGGCTCGGCGGCCGCGCGCGGGCGCGTGCGGACGTGCAGGCCGGCGCGCGCCAGCGCCGAGGCGTTGACGCCCAGGCGCACCGCGCTGTCGTGGTTGCCGCTGAGCACGACGAGCCGCGCGCCGGTCTCCAGCAGCCGGGTGACGGCCGCGTCGTACAGCTCCACGGCGTCGACGGACGGCACCGCGCGGTCGAAGACGTCGCCCGCGACGAGCACCGCGTCGACCCGCTCGGCGCGGACCGTCTCGACGAGGTGGTCGAGGAAGGCGGCCTGCGCGCTGCCGAGGTCGGCGCGGTGCAGGGTGCGGCCGAGGTGCCAGTCGGAGGTGTGCAGCAGCCGCATGCCCCGACGGTAGGTCGGGGGTGCGACACCGGGGCGGAGGCGGGGAGATTTGAACTCCCGATGGGCTTGAGACCCAAACCGCATTAGCAGTGCGGCGCCATAGACCGGACTAGGCGACGCCTCCTTCGAGCGCTGGACAGACTAGCGGGTGGGCGCCGGTGTGACGGCGGTCACAGGTGCATCCGTGCCGCGGCGCGCGGGCGTAGTCCCTGCCGCACCGACCCCCGAGTCGAAGGAGCCCCCCGTGAGCCGCACCTCCCGCACCGCCGCCGGCACCGCCGCCGGCACCGCTGCCGCCACCGCCCTGCTGCTGCCCCTCGCCCTCGCCGCCCCCGCGTCCGCCCAGGCGGGGGCCCTCGAGGTCCGCGTCCTGCACGGCATCCCCGGCGTCCCGGTCGACGTCTACGTCGACGGCGAGCGGGCGATCGACGACTTCCAGCCCGGCGACACCACCGACGACCTGAGCGGCGTGCTCGCGCCCGGCAGCTACGAGGTGACGGTGTTCCCGGCCGACGCGCCGGACGGCACCGGTGAGCCGGTCATCGGCCCTGCGACGCTGCAGGTGCCGGAGAGCGGCAACGTCAGCGCCGTCGCGCACCTCACCGAGGCCGGCGAGCCGACGCTCACGCCCTTCGTCAACGACACCGCGCCGACCGCCGCCGGCCAGGGCCGCGTCGTCGTGCGCCACACCGCGGCCGCGCCGACGGTCGACGTGCTGGTCGACGGCACCCCCGCCCTCACCGGCATCACCAACCCCGGCGAGGCGAGCGCGGCCCTGCCCGCCGGCACGGTCTCGGCGGCCGTCGCGGCGACCGGCACGACCGAGCCCGTGATCGGCCCGGCCGACCTCACCGTCACCCCCGGCACCGCCACCGTCGTGTACGCGGTCGGCTCGCTGGCCGACGGCACGCTCGACCTGCTGGTGCGGGAGGTCTCGGTGGGCGAGCAGGCGGCGCCGGCCGGCCCTGCCGCGCCCGCCCCGGCGCCCGGCACGGGCACCGGCTCCGGCTCCGGCAGCACGCCCGCAGGCGTGCCCGCCGGCACCGGCGGTCTGGTCGACGACGGCACGGGGCTGCCGGCCAGCGTGCTGCTCGCGAGCGGCCTCGGCCTCGCCGTCGCCGCCGGCGGCGGCCTCCGGCTGGCGCGCACCCGCGGCGAGCGCTAGGCACCAGCCGTCACCGCGCCCCGGCACCAGGCCAGGAGGGACCCCACCGTGCGACGCGCCGCCCTCGCCGTCCTCAGCGGGTCCCTCCTGGTCGTCGGCGCGCCCGTCGCCTGGCTCGCCGTCACCGACGACGACCGCCAGGTGCGGGAGTTCGGCTCCGTCACCGCCGCCGCGCCCCCCGCGGCGCCGACGGGGCCGGCCGACGCCGGCCCCGTCGGCACCCGCTCCGCGCGGCTGGCCGACCGGCCCGCCCCGCCCGTGCCGGCCCTCGTGCGGCTGGCCGGGCAGTCGGCCCCCGTCGACCCCGTCGGGCTCGACGCGCAG
>CANKBT010000350.1 GCA_947479995.1 Frankiaceae bacterium
CCGGCCGCCCGCCCGCCGCTGCCCGAGCGGGCGAGCCGCGCCCTGCGCGCCGCCCCGCCGGCGCCGCTCGCGCGCAGCAAGGCCGAGGCGCCCGCCCCCGCGATCCCCGGCTGCGACGCCGCCGGCGCCAGCAGCGGCGGCTACGCCAACGGCCGGCTGCCGGCCTCCGCGCTCTGCGACCTGCCCGGCGAGCCCGGGCACGCGCTGCGGGCCGACGCGGCGGTGGCCTTCGTCGCGCTGCGGGAGGCGTACGAGCAGGCGCTCGGCGAGGCGCTGTGCCTCACCGACTCCTACCGCTCGTACGCCGGGCAGGTCGCGCTGCGCTCCCGCAAGCCGCGCCTGGCCGCGGTGCCGGGCACGAGCGAGCACGGCTGGGGCCTCGCGGTCGACCTCGCCTGCGGCGCGGAGGGCTTCGGCACCCGCGAGCACCGCTGGCTGGAGGCCAACGCGCCCGGCTTCGGCTGGGTGCAGCCGTCGTGGGCGCGCCGCGGCGGCAGCAAGCCCGAGCCGTGGCACTGGGAGTTCCGCGACTAGCGTCGCGGCACGTGTACCGCCACAGCTCCGAGGTCCTCCCGGACGACCTGCGCTCGATGGCCGTCGGCGTCGACCCGACCGCCCCCGGCACCGGCAGCCACCTGAACTTCGACCAGGTCCTGCGGCGCTGCGGCTACGCGTGGATGGCCCTGCTGCACGACCTGGACGTGCTCGGCACGGGCGTCATCGTGCCGCGCGTCGAGGTCGACTACGCGCGCGAGGTCGGCGTCGGCGACCTGCACGTCGACGTGACCGTGCTGTCGCTCGGCCGCACGTCGTTCCGCCTGGCGATGCGGGTCGAGCAGCACGGCGCGCAGGTCGCCCGCGCCGAGGCCGTGCTCGTGGCCTTCGACTACGCGACCCGCACCCCGCGGCCCCTCACCGGCGCCGAGCGCACCGCCCTGGCGGCGCACCTCGAGGAGCCCGCGGAGGGCTAGAGGACCGGGGTGCCGCCCGTGACCGCGACCCGGGCGCCCGAGACGTACGACGCCTCGTCGGACGCCAGCAGCACGTAGACCGGCGCGAGCTCGGCGGGCTGCGCGGCCCGGCCGAGCGGGGTCTGCGCGCCGAAGCCCTCGACCTCGTCCGGCGGCATCGTCGCGGGGACGAGCGGCGTCCAGACCGGCCCGGGCGCGACGCTGTTGCAGCGGATGCCGCGGGGGCCGAGGGCCTGCGCGAGCGAGCCCATCATGTTCGCGATCGCGGCCTTGGTGGCCGAGTAGGCGACGAGCGACGGCGACGGCACGTCGCTGAGCACCGAGCTGCTGCCGATGATCGACGCGCCGGGCCGCAGGTGCGGCAGCGCCGCCTTGACGAGGTGGAAGACCGCGCTGAGGTTGGTCGCGACCGTGCGGTCCCACTCCTCGTCCGGCACGTCCTCGAGCGCCTCGCGCGACATCTGGAAGGCCGCGTTGCTCACCAGCACGTCGAGCCCGCCGAGCTCCTGCACGCAGCGCGCCACGAGCGCGCGGCAGTGCGCGGGCTCGGCGAGGTCGCCGGCGGCGAGCACGCACCGGCGGCCGGCCTGCTCCACCCACCGCTGCGTCTCCTGCGCGTCCTCGTGCTCCGACAGGTACGCCACCAGCACGTCGGCGCCCTCGCGCGCGTAGGCGAGGGCGACCGCCCGGCCGATGCCGCTGTCGGCGCCGGTGACCAGGGCGACCTTGCCCGCGAGGCGCCCGCTGCCGGCGTACGACCGCTCGCCGTGGTCGGGCGCCGGGCTCATGGCGCCGGTGGTGCCGGGGACGTCCTGCTGCTGCGCGGGGGGCGTGCTCACGTGCGGGTCGTACCGCCGCGGGCGCGACCTAGTCGAGCGGCGGGTCGTACGTCCAGGTCTCGCTGTCCTCGGACACCACGCGGCCGCCGTCGACGACGTCGCGGCTGTACGACACGCGGAAGCCGCCGCCCGAGCGGGGCTGCTGCGCGCCGGTGTCGCTGCGCACGACGCGGTCGCCGGTGTGGCCGTAGAGCGTGACGGTCACCGAGGAGCCGTCCGTCGACGTGCGCACGACCACCGGCGCGCCGGTGTCGTTGCGGAAGCGGTTGTCGATGGCGCCGAAGTACAGCGTCGCCTCGCGGCCGGGCGGGTAGCGCGAGATGTACCGGCTGTGCGGCTGGTGCTCGAGCACGTCGAGGCCGGCGAACCAGACCGCGTTGTAGAGCGTCGTCGAGAACTGGCTCACGCCGCCGCCCACCTCGTCGACCAGCTCGCCGTCGACGATGGCGCCGTCGGCGACGAAGCCGCGGCTGCGGGTGCGCTCGCCGGCCGTGCGGTTGAGCGAGAACTCCGCGCCCGGCGCGACCACCGTGCCGTCGACGAGCTCGGCGATGCGCGCGATGTTCTGCGCCCGCGGGCGGCAGCAGGGGTACGACGTGGTGAAGCTGCCGATGACCTGGTCGACCTGCGCGAGCTGCTCGGCGGTGACCGCCGGCGGGGCCTCGGTGAGCGGCAGCACGGCGGTGCGGGCGCCGGTCGCGACGGCGGCGGCCAGCGCCCCGACGGTGGCGGCGGTGTCGACCGCGACGCTCGCGGTGGCGGGCGTGACCGCGCCGGCGGCGGCGGGCTGCGCGGCGAAGGAGGCGTCGCCCTGCGCGGTGAGCAGCGGCGTCGGCGCGGGCAGCGCGATCGTGGCGGCGACCGGCGCCTGCCGGACGTCGTCGAGCAGCGGGTCGAGCACCGCGGCGGCGGCCTCGCGGTCGACGCCGAGGGCGACGCCGGCGTCGCCCGGCTCGGCGCGCAGCAGCCGCGCGAGGTCGGCCGCCGGCACCTGCACGGTCGTCGCGCCGGAGGTGAGGGAGAACGGCCCGGCCAGCACCGTGCGGGCGGTGGCCGCCGCCGCGCTGACCTGGGCGGCGGTGGTGGGCGGCGGCGTCTCGGTGACCGGCAGCTCGACGGGCCCCGGCGCCCCGCCGCGCAGCGCGTCGGCGAGCAGCGCCGTGGCGGCGTCGACCTCGAGCGCGCGGCCCGGCGTCGGCGGCACCTCGGTGACGGCGAGGCTGGCGGGGTCGACCTCGAGCCGGCCGGGGTCGGGCGCGGCGGCGACCTCGGCCGCCAGCGCCTCGACCCGGGCGGCCAGCGCCGCGTCGTCGAGCGCGGCGACCGGGTCGACCCCGCGCTCGCGGCCCACCAGGGACGCCAGCCGCGCGAGCGGGTCGCGGTGGCCGGCGTCGAGCGCCCGGTCGGCCGTGGCGTCGAGGTCGAGGCGGGCGCCGACCTCCGCCGGCACCACCTCGCGCGCGACGCCTGCGGCCCGCACGACGAGCGGGCGGTCGTACGTCGGGGCGAGCCGCTCCTGCAGCGCACCGCGCAGGTCGTCCTCGCCGAGCCCGCCGACGTCGACGACGCCGACCCGCA
>CANKBT010000351.1 GCA_947479995.1 Frankiaceae bacterium
ACCAGGACCGGCTCGTTGACGAGCGTCACGCCGGTGGCGGCGCGGACGCCGTCGCGCACCTCGCGGGCGAGGGCGAGCAGGTCGGCGGTGGTGCCGCCGCCGCGGTGCACCAGCGCCAGCACGTGCTTGCTCGACAGCCCGACCGGCCCGTCGCTGTGCCCCTTGCGGAAGCCGGAGCGCTCGATGAGCCAGGCCGCGGAGACCTTGACGCTGCCGTCGGCCTCGGGGTGCCCGGGGGCCTCGCCGAGCCGCTCCTGCAGCGCGGCGTAGTCCTGGGCCGACAGCACGGGGTTGGTGAAGAACGAGCCGGCGCTGCGGCTGTCGGGGTCGCCGGGGTCGAGCACCATGCCCTTGCCGCGGCGCAGGCCGAGCACCGCCTCGCGGACGTCCGGCAGCCCGGCGCGGCCGCCCACCTCGACGCCGAGCGCGCGGGCCAGCTCGGCGTAGCGCACGGGCGCGCCGTACGCGCTGGCGCGCAGCCCGAAGGTGACCGACAGGACCACCCAGCGCCCGGGCTCGGCCTTGAACGCGCTGTGCCGGTAGGAGAACCCGCACGCGGCGGGCGCGAGGTCGCGCACCTGCCCGGTGCGGCGGTCGAGCGCGCGCACCGCGGTGATGGTCTGCGCGACGTCCTGGCCGTACGCGCCGATGTTCTGCACCGGCGAGGCGCCGACCGAGCCGGGGATGCCCGACAGCGCCTCGACGCCGGCCAGGCCCGCGGCGACGGTGCGGGCGACGAGCGCGTCCCAGTCCTCGCCGGCCTGCGCGGTGACGCTCTCGCCGTCGACGACGACGCCGCGGGTGGCGACGTGCAGCACCGTGCCGGCGACGCCCTCGTCGGCGACGACGAGGTTGCTGCCGCCGCCGAGCACGAGCGCCGCGCGGGGCGCCGCGTCGAGCACCTGCTCCTCGGTCTCGGCGCGCACGAGCTCGTCCGCGGGCCCGCCGAGCCCGAGCGTCGTGAGGTCGGCGAGGCGGGTGCTCACGCGGGCTCCGGCACGGGCGCCGGCCGGCGGCGGTGGCTGAGCGCGTCGTAGGTGAAGACCGCGAGCGCGACCCACACGAGCGTGAAGCCGAGCAGTTTCGCGACCGGCAGCGGCTCGTGGAACAGCAGCACGCCGAGCAGGAACTGCATGGTCGGCGTGACGTACTGCAGCAGCCCGAGCGTGGTGAGCGGCACGCGCGCGGCCGCGCCGGCGAACAGCAGCAGCGGCACCGCGGTGACGACGCCCGTGCCGACCAGCAGGGCCGCGTGCCCGGGGCCCTCGGTGGTCGCGGTGCCGCCGCCGATCGCGACGAGGTAGCCGAGGGCGAGCGGCACGAGCACGGCGGTCTCGACCGACAGCCCGACGACGGGGCTCACGCCCGCGGTCTTCTTGAGCAGCCCGTAGGTGCCGAACGACGCCGCCAGCACGAGGGCGAGCCAGGGCGGCCGGCCGTTCTCGAGCGTCAGCAGGAGCACCGCGGCGCCCGCGCCGGCGAGCGCCCACTTCTGCACCGGCCGCAGCACCTCGCCGAGCACGAGCACGCCGAGCGCGACGGTGACGAGCGGGTTGATGAAGTAGCCGAGCGACGTCTCGACCACCTGGTCGCTGGTGACGCCGTAGATGAACACGCCCCAGTTGACGGCGATGACGACGGCGGCGAGGGCCAGGCGCGCCAGCGTGCGGCGGTCGACGGCGCGCACGGCCGACCAGGAGCGGGTGACGGCGAGCAGCGCGGCGCAGACCAGCACCGACCAGACGACGCGGTGCGCGAGCACCTCGACCGCGCCGGCCGGCTCGAGCAGCGGCCAGTAGAGCGGGAACAGGCCCCAGCACAGGTAGGCGCTGGCGCCGAGGAGGGTGCCGCGCCTGCCGTCGTCCACCCGACCACGGTACGGGCGGCGTCGACCGGGAAGGCCGACGCCAGACCCCCCGAGGAGGACCCGTGCAGATCGGCTACACCCTCATGTGCGAGCAGCGCGGACCGCGCGAGCTCGTCGCCGACGCCGTCCGCGCCGAGCAGACCGGCTTCGACTTCCTGGTCATGAGCGACCACTACCACCCGTGGCTCGAGGAGCAGGGGCACAGCCCCAACGCCTGGCCGACGCTCGGCGCCGTCGCGCAGGCCACCAGCACCATCCCGTTCATGACGTACGTGACCTGCCCGACGCTGCGCTACCACCCGGCGGTCATCGCGCAGCAGGCCGCGACCGTGCAGCTGCTCGCCGAGGGCAGGTTCTCGCTCGGCCTCGGCGCGGGCGAGAACCTCAACGAGCACGTCACCGGCCAGGGCTGGCCGCCGGCCGACCTGCGCCACCAGATGCTCCGCGAGGCCATCGAGGTCATCCGCGCGCTCTGGGAGGGCGGCACGACCAACTACCGCGGGCAGCACTTCGACGTCGAGAGCGCGAAGCTGTACGACCTGCCCGACGTGCTCCCGCCGATCGGCGTCGCGGCCTCGGGCGGGCAGTCGGCGCGCCTGGCCGCCGAGCTCGGCGACTACCTCATCGGCACCGAGCCCAAGCCCTCGCTGAAGCAGGACTACGCCGCGGCCGGCGGCACCGGCACGCTCGTCGGCCAGTTCCCCGGCGTCTACGGCGAGGACGCCGAGGCGGCCAACCAGCTGCTGCGCGACCAGTTCCGCTGGGCGGCGCTCGGCTGGAAGGTGCAGTCCGAGCTGCCCGGGCCGGTCGCCTTCGACGCCGCGTCGCAGTTCGTGCGCAACGAGGACATGGCCGACGTCGGCGCGTGGGGCGCCGACCCCGCGCCGTGGCTCGACAAGCTGAGGGCCTTCGAGGAGGCCGGCTACGAGCAGGTCGCCCTCGTGCAGGTCGGCCCCGACCAGGAGGGCTTCTGCCGCTGGTTCTCCGAGGTGCTGCGGCCCGCGCTCGGCGCGTCGACGGCGGGCTAGCGCGGCAGCGGCGCCCCGAGCCGCACGTCGCCGTCGGCGGTGACCTCGACCCGGCTCGCCAGCCCGGCGACGGCACCCGCGGCGGCGCGCCGGCGCCCGCGCGGCCGCGGGGTCACCCGGTCGGCTCGAACGTCGCCGTGCCGTCGGCGGCGATCGTCGCGGTGCCCTCGACGCTGATGAGGGTCTCGTCCTCGAACGGCTCGCTGGTCGCGGGGCCGAAGGGCGACGCGGGGACGTCCTCGACCGCGGTGACCCGCGCGGTGCCGCCGAAGGCGTAGACCTCGAGCTCGCCGTCGAACGACGCCACCTGCACCTCGGGCGCCTCCTCGATCGTCCACCGCACGTCGCGGTACGCGGCGTCGACGCCGAAGCCGCCGAAGCTCTCGAACGGGCAGTCGGGCTCGAGCACCGTGGCCTGCTCGGCGCACGCGCGCAGGTAGTCCTCGACCGCCTGCGCCACGGCCCGCTCGCCGTCGGCGGACAG
>CANKBT010000352.1 GCA_947479995.1 Frankiaceae bacterium
CGACGGCGCCGACGTCTACTACGCCGGCAAGGCCTTCCTGTGCACCGCGGTCGCCCGCTGGGTGGCCGAGGAGGGGCTGTCGCTCGACGTCTGCACCGGCGGCGAGCTCGCGGTCGCGTTGGCCGCGGGCTTCCCGACGGAGCGGCTGCTGTTCCACGGCAACAACAAGTCGGTCGCCGAGCTGCGCCGCGCGGTCGAGGTCGGCGTCGGCCGGGTCGTCGTCGACTCCGCCGTCGAGGTCGAGCGCCTCGCCGCGGTGGCCGCCGGGGCCGGCGTGCGCCAGCGGGTCTACGTCCGCGTGACGCCCGGCGTGGAGGCCCACACGCACGAGTACGTCCAGACCGGCCAGGAGGACCAGAAGTTCGGCTTCTCGCTGGCCTCCGGCGCGGCCGCCGACGCCGTGCGCCAGGTGCTCGCGCTGCCGTCGCTCGAGCTGGTCGGCCTGCACTGCCACATCGGCTCGCACATCTTCGACACCCGCGGCTTCAAGCTCGCCGCGCACCGCATGGTCGGCCTGCTCGCGGAGGTCAAGGCCGAGCACGGCGTCGAGCTGCCCGAGCTCGACCTCGGCGGCGGCCACGGCATCGCCTACACGAGCGCCGACGACCCGATGAGCGTCGAGGACCACGCCGCCGGGCTGCGCGAGATCGTCGGCAAGGAGTGCGCGGCCGCCGGTCTCGCCGAGCCGCGCCTGGCCGTCGAGCCGGGCCGCGCGATCGCCGGCCCGACCACCGTCACGCTCTACGAGGTCGGCACCGTCAAGGAGCTCCCCGGGCTGCGCACCTACGTCTCGGTCGACGGCGGCATGAGCGACAACATCCGCACCGCGCTGTACGACGCCCGCTACACCGCGCTGCTGGCCTCCCGCGCGTCCAGCGCCGAGGCGCGCAACGTCACGGTCTGCGGCAAGCACTGCGAGAGCGGCGACATCGTCGCGCACGACGTGCCGCTGCCCGCGGACCTCGTGCCCGGCGACCTGCTCGCCATCCCGGCCAGCGGCGCCTACCACCGCTCGATGGCCAGCAACTACAACCACGTGCCGCGCCCGCCGGTCGTCGCCGTCTCCGGCGGGCAGGCGCGCGTCGTCGTGCGCCGCGAGACCGAGGACGACCTGCTGCGCCTGGACGTGAGCCCGTGAGCGCCGGCCGCAGCGTCGCCGTCCGGCTCGGCCTGGCGACGTCGCCCGAGCGCGAGGCGGAGCTGGCCGCCATGGGCCACGGCCGCCGCTTCGTCAGCCTGCTCGACCTGGCGCTCGCCTGGCAGCTCGTCGTCGGCACGCTCGTGGCCGTCGCCCTCACCGGCGGCCTCGCGGCCGTGCCCGCCGCGGCCGCCGCGTGCGCCGTCTTCCTCGCCGCCTGCTACGCCGTGCGGGCCTGGTCCCGCTCCCGGAGGACACCGTGACCCCGTCGACCACCCCCTCGACCCGCCGCCTGCAGCTGCTGTTCGTCCTCGCCCTCGTCGGGGCGCTGGCCGCCGTCGGCGTCGGCGTCGCCGCGCTCGCCGGCCCCTGGGCGGCGCTCGCGTACGCCGCCGTCGCCGCGGGCGCGCTGGTCGCCGGGGCGCGGGTGGCGCGCCGCCGGGCCGACGACGCCGCCCCGCCCGCGCCGACGTGCGCGTGCTGCACGAGCACGGTGCACGACCCGGTGCAGGTCCGATGACCCGCACCCTCAAGGTCGCGCTGCTCGGCTGCGGCACGGTCGGCAGCGAGGTCGTCCGGCTGCTCGACGCCAACGGCGGCGACCTCGCCGCGCGCGTCGGCGCGCCGCTCGAGATCGCCGGCATCGCCGTGCGGCGCCCCGGGCGCGTGCGCGACCTGCCCGTCGACCCATCGCTGTTCACCACCGACGCCGCGGCGCTCGTGGCCCGCGACGACGTCGACGTGGTCGTCGAGGTCATCGGCGGCATCGAGCCCGCGCGCACGCTGATCACCTCCGCCCTCCGCGCGGGCAAGGCGGTCGTCACCGCCAACAAGGCGCTGCTCGCCGAGGACGGCGCGACGCTGCACGCCGCCGCGGCCGAGGGCGAGGCCGACCTCTACTACGAGGCGAGCGTCGCGGGCGCGATCCCGCTGCTGCGCCCGCTGCGCGAGTCGCTCGTCGGCGACGACGTCCGCCGCGTCATGGGCATCGTCAACGGCACGACCAACTTCGTGCTCACGCGCATGGACGAGACCGGCGCCGGCTTCGCCGAGGCGCTCGACGAGGCCACCGCGCTCGGCTACGCCGAGGCCGACCCGACGGCCGACGTCGAGGGCTTCGACGCCGCGGCCAAGGCCGCGATCCTCGCCGGCCTCGCCTTCCACACCCGCGTCACCGCCGCCGACGTGCACCGCGAGGGCATCACCGAGGTCACCGCGGCCGACGTCGCCAGCGCCAAGGCGATGGGCTGCGTGGTCAAGCTGCTCGCCATCTGCGAGCGCGACGGCGACGCCGTCAACGTCCGCGTGCACCCCGCGATGATCCCGCGCAGCCACCCGCTCGGCGGCGTGCGCGAGGCGTACAACGCGGTGTTCGTCGAGGCCGTGAGCGCGGGGCAGCTGATGTTCTACGGCCGCGGCGCCGGCGGCGCCCCGACCGCCAGCGCGGTGCTCGGCGACCTCGTCGCGGTCGGCCGCGGCGTGCTGTCGGGCGCCCGCGGCGCGGGCGAGTCGTCGTACGCCGACCTGCGCGTCACGCCGATGGGCGAGGCGGTCACCCGCTACCACGTCAGCCTCGACGTCGCCGACAAGGCCGGCGTGCTCGCCGCCGTCGCGCAGGCGTTCTCCGCGCACGACGTGTCGATCCGCACCGTGCGCCAGGAGGGGCACGGCAGCGACGCGAGCCTGGTCGTCGTGACGCACACGGCGACCGACGCGGCCCTGCGGGCGACGGTCGAGGAGCTCCGGCGCCTCGACGTCGTGCGCGCGGTCGCGTCCGTGATGAGGGTGGAGGGGCAGGCATGACGACCACCAGCGCGCCCGCGCGGGCCGGCTGGCGGGGGCTCATCGAGGAGTACCGCGACCGCCTCCCCGTCTCCGCCGCCACGCCCGTCGTCACGCTGCACGAGGGCGCCACGCCGCTCGTGCGCGCCGAGCGGCTGTCGGCCCGCGTCGACGCCGAGGTCTGGCTCAAGGTCGAGGGCGCCAACCCCACGGGGTCGTTCAAGGACCGCGGCATGACGATGGCCATCAGCAAGGCCAAGGAGGAGGGCTCGCAGGCCGTCATCTGCGCCTCCACCGGCAACACCAGCGCGTCCGCCGCGGCCTACGCCGCCAAGGGCGGGCTCACCTGCGCGGTGCTCGTGCCGGACGGCAAGATCGCGCTCGGCAAGCTCGCGCAGGCGCTCGTGCACGGCGCGCGGCTGCTGCAGGTGCAGGGCAACTTCGACGAC
>CANKBT010000353.1 GCA_947479995.1 Frankiaceae bacterium
ACGATCTCGTCGAGGTCCATGCCGGCACTGTGCCCGCGGCAGGTTGCCGGGAGGTGTCGGGAACGCCCCGGTGTGCGGTGATCTCCGCCCGCGGCGCGGGTCTCAGGCGCAGGTCACAGCCCGAGGCGCTTGCTCACGACCTCGTCCATGATCTCGTCGGTGCCGCCGCCGATGCGCAGGATGCGGGAGTCGCGGTAGTGCCGCTCGACCTCGCTCTCGCGCATGTAGCCCAGGCCGCCGAACAGCTGCACGGCCGTGTCGACGACCTCGTCGCAGGCCTGGCAGGCGACGTTCTTGGCCATCGAGACCTCGGTGACGCCGCCGTCGGCGCCGGTGCCGTCGAGCCAGGCGTCGAAGGCTGCCCGCGTCGTGACGCGCGCGGTCCAGGCCAGCCGGGCCATCCGCGCCACCTTGTGCCGCACCACCTGGCGGGCGGCGAGCGGCTTGCCGAAGGTCTCGCGGTCGCGGACCCACGGGATCACCAGGTCGACGCAGCGCTGGGCGGTCGCGGCGGCCTGCACGGCGAGCGCCAGCCGCTCGGCCTGGAACTGCTGCATGATCGCCAGGAAGCCCGAGCCCTCGGCGCCGACGAGGTTCGCGGCCGGCACGCGGCAGTCGTCGAAGGACAGCTCGGCGGTGTCGGAGCAGCGCCAGCCCATCTTGTCGAGGGGGCCGCTCACGGTGAAGCCGGGCGTGCCCTTGTCGACGACGAGCAGCGAGATGCCGCCGTACCCGTCGCCGCCGGTGCGCACGGCGGTGGTCACGAAGTCCGCGCGCACGCCGCTCGTGATGTACGTCTTGGCGCCGTTGACGACGTACGCGTCGCCGTCGCGCACGGCGCGGGTGCGCAGCCCCGCGACGTCGGAGCCGCCGCCGGGCTCGGTGACCCCCAGCGCCCCGATCGTGCGGCCCGCCAGGGTCGGGCGGACGTAGCGGTCGACCAGCGCCGCGTCGCCGGACGCGACGATGTGCGGCAGGGCGATGCCGTGGGTGAACAGCGACGCGAGCACGCCGCTGGTGCCGCCGCCGAGGATGACCTCCTCGGCCACGACCGAGGCGTCGACGGCGTCGCCGCCGCTGCCGCCGACCTCCTCGGGGAACCCGACGCCGAGCAGCCCGCAGCCGGCGAAGGCCTCGTGCAGGCTCCGCGGCAGCAGCCCCTCGCGCTCCCAGTCGGCGACGAAGGGCGCCACCTCCTTGGCCACCACGTCGCGCGCGAGCGCGCGCAGGTCCTGGCGCTCCGGTGTCGTCCAGCGGTCCACGCGGTCAGTCCCCGTCCGTCGTCGGCGCGCGCCCGGGGCCCGGCGCCCCGGCGAAGCACTGCGCCACGTCCAGCCAGCCGTCGGCGAGCGGCCCGGTCGCGACCAGGGACAGGTCGCGCCGCGCGCGCCGCTGCGTGACGAGCAGGCAGAAGTCGAGCGCCGTCCCGCGGACGGCGTCGTCGCCCTCGCCCCACGTCCACCGCTCGCCGTCGGGCGCCTCGAGCTCGACGCGGACGTCGCCGCCCGGGTCCGGCAGGCCGCGGTTGACGTAGGAGAAGGAGCGGGTGCGCACGCCGAGGTGGGCGACGTGCCGCAGGCGCGCGGTCGGGGTGCGGGTCGCGCCGAGGCCGTCGGCGACGTCCTGGCCGTGCGCCCAGTACTCCATGACGCGCGCGGTGAGGCAGGAGCGCAGGCCCATGGGCGGGCCGTACCAGGGGACCCGCGTCGACGGGTCGAGCCCGGACGTGCCGGCGACGAGGGCGTCGAGGCCGTCGTGCCACTCGCGGAGCTGCTGGGCGGCGGGCACGCCGCGGCGCTCCTCGGTCATGCGGTCGACGAAGCGCTCCGGCTCGGGGCCGAGCAGCAGGTCGTGGAGCCGGGCGGTGAAGCCCTCGGGGTCCGTCGCCGCGCGCAGCGCCTCGGCGTCGAAGACGAGCAGGTGGCTGATCGTGTCGTGCACGTCCCAGCCCTCGGCGGGCGTCGAGGTGGACAGGTCGGCGCCCTCGACGAGGCGCGCCAGGTCGTCGTGCTCGGCGCGCAGGTCCGCCAGCAGCGCGTCGACGCTCATGTGAACGGACGCTAACAGAGCACTAGGGTGTGGGGGTGACGACGGCGGCGCGGGCAGCGCGACCGCGTCGCGAGCAGCTGCTCGAGGCGGCGGCCGAGCTGTTCGCGGCCCGCGGCTACCACGCGGTCGGCATCGACGACATCGGCGCGGCGGCCGGCATCACCGGCCCGGGCGTCTACCGCCACTTCGCGAGCAAGCAGGCGCTGCTCGAGGAGCTGGTCGACCGGGTCATGACGCGCATGCTCGACGGCGCCCGCGAGACGACCGCGACCGTCGCCGACCCCGCCGCCGCGCTGCAGGCCCTCGTCGACCGGCACGTCGCGCTGGCCGTCGACGAGCGCGCGCTGCTCGGCGTCTACTACCGCGAGCAGCGCTCGCTGTCGGACGACGCGCGCCGCGCGCAGCGCCGCCTGCAGCGGGCGTACGAGCAGCAGTGGGCGGGCGCCGTCGCGCCGCTGCGCGACGACCTCACGACCCAGGAGGTCGCGGTCGTCGTCATCGCCAGCCTGGCGATGCTCAACGCGACGGCCGTGTCGGACGTCGCCGTGCCGGCCGAGCGCCTGCGCACGCTGCTGCGCCGCGCCGCGATGACGACGCTGCTCAGCCGCTAGGGCGCGTACGTCGTGCCCTGCGCGAAGTGCTCGAGCGGCACGACGACGAACAGCCCCGTGCCGGTGAACACCGGCGTGCCCTCCGGCCCGGTCGCGGTGCACGACAGCCACAGCTTGCGGCCGTCGCGGCGGTCGGTGCGGCCGCGCAGCACGTACGGCACGCCGACGAGGACGGGCTTGAGGTAGTCGACCTCGAGGTGCCGGGTGACGGCCGGCACGCGCTCGACGTGGAGCAGGTGGCCGAGCAGGTCGTCGACCACGGTGGCGACGAGCCCGCCGTGCGCGATGCCGGGGGCGCCGGCGTGCCGGGCCTCGAAGGAGTAGTCGGCGACGACCTCGCGGCCCTCGCGCCGGACCGCCAGGTGCATGCCCTGCTCGGCGTCGGGGCCGCACCCGTAGCAGCTCGGGTAGTGCGGCGGGAGCAGCCCGTCGCCCGGCTCCGCGCGCAGGCTCCGGAGGTGGTCGCGCAGCTCGTCCGTCACGTGCGTCACGCTAGCCAGGCCCGCCACGACGACCGGCCGGCGCGCGCCGTACGGTGGACGCGTGGCGAGCTGGAGGCGGTGCGACCGGTGCCGGCGGGTGCTCCCCGTCGAGGACTTCGACGGCGACTCCCCGACCTGCCGCACCGACCTGAGCGCGCCGGTGAAGGCCGCGCCGCGGGCCCGCGCGAGCGCCGTCACGAC
>CANKBT010000354.1 GCA_947479995.1 Frankiaceae bacterium
CCGTACGTGCTGCCGTGGTCGCAGCTCGACCCGGGGTCCCTGCAGGTGCACCGGCGCGCCAACCTCGTCGGCAGCCGCTACGGCGCCGTCGGCACGAGCCGCAACCTGCGCACGGCGGTCTACAGCACGAGCGCGGTGAGCGTCGTCGGGCCGGCGCCCCTCGGCGGGTCCGGGTCGGTGCGCTGGCTGATGGGCGTGCGCGACCCGGAGCCGCTCGCGCGGGCGGTCGAGCGGGCGATGGTCGACGCCGGGCTGCCCGCGCAGGGCGCCGCCGAGCGCGCGCTCGCCGCCCCGGTCGTGGAGCAGCGGCGCGGCTGAGGCGCCTACTCGAACAGCGAGGTCGAGCCCGGCCCGCGCGCGTGCCGGCGGCGCTGCACGACGCCGAGGTCGACGGCCGCGGCGACGGCGAGCACCGCGAGCGCGAGGCCGAGCACCTCCAGCCCGGCGACGAAGGACGCCACCGCGAGCGCCGTGCACAGCACGAGGCCGAACAGGGCGAGCACGGCGCGCAGGTTGAGGGCGCTCTCGGCGGTGGCGGGCTCGGTCATGCCCCCGAGGTGCCCGGTGGGCGCCGGACGACGCCGCGCCCTGGCACGCTGGCCGCGTGACCCGCCGCATCGAGGAGCTCGACCACGTCGAGACGCCGATCGGCGCGCTCAGCCTGCGCCGCCGGCGGGAGCCGACGCTGCACGTCGAGGTGCACGAGGTGCTGCTCGGCGAGGCGTACCTCATGTCGAGCCTGTTCACCGTCGCCGAGGAGGAGCTCGCGCGGCTCAGCCTGGCGGCGGCGACGGGCGACGCGCTCGACGTCGTCGTCGGCGGGCTCGGCCTGGGCTGGACCGCGCGCACCGCGCTGCACGACCCGCGCGTCGCCGCCCTGCAGGTCGTCGAGGCGCTGGAGGCCGTCGTCGGCTGGCACGAGCGCCACCTGCTGCCTGGGGCGAAGGAGCTCACCGGCGACCCGCGCTGCGCGTTCCTCGTCGGCGACTTCTTCGCGCTCGTCCGGGAGGGCCGGCTGCCCCGCGCGCACGTGGTCGCCCTCGACGTCGACCACACCCCGCGGCACGTCCTGCACCCCTCGCACGCCGACCTGTACGTGCCGTCGGGGCTGCGCCGCCTCGCCGACCGCCTGCACCCCGGCGGCGTCTTCGGCCTGTGGTCGGACGACCCGCCGGACGAGGGCTTCCTCGCCGCGCTCGACGAGGTCTTCGCGACGACCGCCGCGCACGTCGTCGACTTCGCCAACCCGCTCACGGGCGGCACCTCGAGCAACACGGTCTACGTCGCGACGGTCGCGCCCTAGGCCGTCCCCCGCCGCGCGGAGGGCTCGTCGTCCACCTGCGCCCCCCCCGGGCCGGAGCCGCAGAGCCGCACGGCCTGGCGGGCGGCAGGTGGACGACACGGCCTCCGCCCGGCGCGGACGTAGCGTGGTCGCATGAGCACGGCTGCAGGCCCGACCCTCCGGCTCGACGACCGCTTCGCCCGCGCGGTGCCCGAGCTCGCCACCCCGTGGCAGGCCGCCGAGGCGCCCTCCCCGCGGCTGCTCGTGCTCGGCGAGGCGCTGGCCGGGGAGCTCGGGCTCGACCCCGACTGGCTGCGCAGCGACGCCGGCCTGCGGCTGCTCGTCGGCACCGCCGTGCCCGAGGGCGCGCACCCCGTCGCGCAGGGCTACTCCGGCCACCAGTTCGGCGGCTACAGCCCCCGCCTCGGCGACGGCCGCGCGCTGCTGCTCGGCGAGCTCGTCGACCGCGACGGGCGCCTGCGCGACCTGCACCTCAAGGGCTCCGGGCGCACCCCGTACGCCCGGGGCGGCGACGGCCTGGCCGCCGTCGGGCCGATGCTCCGCGAGCACGTCGTCAGCGAGGCGATGCACGCGCTCGGCATCCCGACGACCCGCTCGCTCGCCGTCGTCGCGACCGGCGCCACCGTGCGCCGCGAGACGCTGCTGCCCGGCGCCGTGCTCGCCCGCGTCGCGAGCAGCCACCTGCGCGTCGGGTCGTTCCAGTACGCCCGGGCGTCCGGCGACCTCGGCGTGCTGCGCCGGCTCGCCGAGCACGCGATCGCCCGTCACTTCCCGGAGGCCGCCGACGCCGAGCGGCCGGCGCTCGCGCTGCTCGAGGGCGTCGTCGCCGCGCAGGCCCGGCTTGTCGCGCAGTGGATGCTCGTCGGCTTCGTCCACGGCGTCATGAACACCGACAACACGACGATCTCCGGCGAGACGATCGACTACGGGCCCTGCGCCTTCCTCGACGCGTACGACCCCGCGACCGTCTTCAGCTCCATCGACGAGGGCGGGCGCTACGCGTACGGCAACCAGCCGCTCGTCATCGTGTGGAACCTCGCCCGCCTGGCCGAGGCGCTGCTGCCGCTGGTCGACGAGGACGAGGAGGCCGCCGTCCCCGTCGCCGTCGCCGCGCTCGAGCGGCTGACCCCGCAGTACGAGGCGGCATACGCCGAGGGCATGCGGCGCAAGCTGGGCCTCGACGCGACGCCGGAGCTCGCGCTCGTCGACGACCTCCTGGCCCTGCTCAAGGCCGACCGGGTCGACTGGACGCGCTTCTTCCGCGGCCTCGCCGGCGCGGCCCGCGGCGACGCCGAGCCGCTGCGCCGCCACTTCCTCGACCTGGCCGGCGTCGACGCCTGGCTCGACCGGTGGCGCGCGCTCGGCCCCGACCCGGAGGCGCTCGTGCGCGCGAACCCGGCGTACGTGCCGCGCAACCACCTCGTCGAGGAGGCGCTCACCGCCGCCACCGGCGGCGACCTCGGGCCGCTCGGCACCCTGCTCGACGCGGTGTCGCGCCCGTACGACGAGCGCCCGGGCCTCGAGCGCTACGCCGAGCCCGGCCCGGGCGACGGCACGTACGTCACCTACTGCGGCACCTGAGCCGAGCGGGGGCTCCGGCTCGCGCGCGCACCCCTCGGCGGTCTAGGGTCTTCCGCCGTCGCCGGTGCGTGCTGCTGCGGCGCCGCCGCCGGGACCGCACGAGGGAGCCATGCCCGCCCACGACGACAGGGAGCACGCCGTGAGCGAGCGCGAGCGGCGGGCCGACGAGCGCGACCGCGCGGCCGACGAGCGGGACCGCGCCGCCGACCTCCGCGACGGCGTGGCCGACCAGCGCGACCGGACGGCCGACGACCGCGACGTCGTCAACGACGAGCGCGACCGCGCCGCGCGCGAGGTCGACGTGGACGTCGCCGCCCTGCTGGCCCGCGCCGACCGCGCGGACGGCGCCGCCGAGCGGCGCGACCGCGCGGCCGAGCAGCGCGACCGCGACGCCGACGCCCGCGAGGCGGCGGACGGCACGGCCGGCGGGCCGGCCGCGC
>CANKBT010000355.1 GCA_947479995.1 Frankiaceae bacterium
GCGGCGTCGGGGTCAGTCTCGGCCATCCGCCCATCCTGCCAAGCCGCCGCCGCCCGCGCGCCCGGTCCGGCGAGGACGTGACCGGTGGCACGCGTGCGGCGCTGCGCCGCACGCCGCCCGGCCGCGGCTCAGCCGCGCCGGCGGTCCGCGCGGGCGTCCTTGCCGTCGCCGTGGCGGCTGCGGACGTCGGCGAGGACGTCGGAGGCGGCGAGCGTGCGCGCGACCAGGGCCCGGGCGACGTCCGAGAGCTTGGCGTTGCGGTCGCGGCTGAAGGTGCGCAGGACGGCGAAGGCCGCGCCCATGTCGAGCTCGCCGGCCTGCGCCAGCAGCCCCTTGGCCTGCTCGAGCACGATGCGGCTCTGCAGCGCGCCCTCGAGCTGGGCGTTGAGGGAGTCGCGGTCGGTCGCCGCGCGGTCCTGCACGAGCGTGATGCTGGAGACGTCGGCCAGCGCCTGCGCGAGCTGCAGGTCGGCCTCGCCGAGGGCGCCGGGCCTGCCGCTGAACAGCCCGAGGGCGCCGAGGCGATGGCCGGAGAAGCGCATGGGCACGGCGTGCACGCTGGCGAAGCCGGCCGCGCGCGCGGCGGGCGCGAAGGACGGCCAGCGCCCGTCGGCGCGCGCCAGGTCGGCCACGAGCACGGGGTGCCCGCCGTGGTAGCAGTCCTTGCACGGCCCCTCGCCGCGCTGCACCTGGAACAGCTCGAGGTCGCGGGTCTGCGACGTCGACGCCGCCATGACGTGCAGCACGTCGTGCCGGTCGGCGAGCAGCAGCCCGGCGGAGTCGACGTCGAGCAGCTCGGCGCAGTGCTCGACGAGCAGCTCCAGCAGCGCGAGCGGGTCCTCGCCCCCGGCGAGGCTGGCGGCGAGCGTGACGAACGCGTGCGTCACGCGGTGCTCGCGGGGCGCGGTCACCGGCGCTCGTCCCAGGCCTCGGCGTCGGCCGTGAGCCGGCGCTCGACGATGCTCAGCGCCAGCTCGCCCACGGGCACGCCGCGGGTGAAGGCGTGCGCGCGCAGCCGGGCGAGCGCCTCGTCGGCGTCGACGCCGGTGGCGCCCATGACCATGCCGGTCGCCTGGTAGACCTCGACGCGGCCCAGCGCGAGGGCGTCCTGCCCGTCGGGGTCGCCGCCCGCGGGGCCCTCGCCCGACGCCAGGTCGCGCAGCGGCCCGGCGGCGAGCTCCGCCGCGTGCAGGGCGCCCCACAGGTCGTCGGCGCTCAGCTGCCCGGAGCGGTCGCGGTAGAGGTCGAGGGCGCCGAGGCCCTCGGCCTCGACGGCGACGGGCAGCGCGAACACGGCCTGCACGCCGACGCCGAGCAGCTGCTCGGTGAGGGCGGGCCACTGCCGCCGGCCCGGGTCGTCGAGGTCGTCGACGAGCACCGGGCGGCGGCTGCGCACGGCGTCGAGGCAGGGGCCCTCGCCGAGGGTGCTCTGCAGCTCGTCGGCGCGGCGGCTGCGCACGTCGCTGGCGCCGAAGGTGCCGCGGCTGGTGCCGCCCAGCACGAGCGAGACCGCCGCCCCGTCGACGTGCAGCAGGTCGACGCACGCCCGGCAGAGCCGGTCGGCCGCGTCGCGCGGTCCGCCCGGTCCGTCGAGCGCTCCGCCCAGCCCGGCGCGGAGCCGCTCCTTCGCGGTCAGGGGGTGGTCCTCACCTGCTGATGGTGGCACGCCGTCAGGCCTGCCGGTCGCCGTCGCTAGCGCCGGACCGCGGCCAGCAGGGCCTCGGCGGCACGGCGCCCGACGTCGGCGGGCGCCACGAGCTCGCGGCCGAGCACGGCGAGCGCGCCCGCCCGCACCAGCGCCTGCCCCCGCTGGCTGCCGGTCGGCGGGCCGTAGACCACGACCGCGCAGCCCGGGGCGAAGCGCGCGCGGCGGCCCAGCACCTCCTCCGCCACCCGGTAGGGCAGCCGGTCCTCGCACACCAGCAGGTCCGGCTGCTCGGCGACGAGCGCGGCGCAGGCGTCGGCGCCGTCGTCGGTGGCGTGCACGACCTCCAGGCCCTGCCCCCGGAGCCCGGCGGCGAGCGCCTCGCGCACCCACGGCTGCCGGTGGGCGACGACGGCACGGGGCGGCACGTCGGCGAGCAGGGGCACGAGCGGGGCGCGCTGCTGCCGTGCGGCGTGCTGCTGCAGGGCCGCGCGCTCGGCCGCCAGCGCGTCGCCGCGGCGGGCGGTGTCGAGCCGGTCCTCGCGGGTGCGCCGCACGCGGTCCGGGGCCGGCTGCTCGGGCACCCGCCCGGGCTCGGCGAGCGCCCACGCCGCCGTCCAGGTCTCGATGGCGCGCACCTGCGCGACCGCGAGCTCGGCGGCGGCCAGGCCGCGGGCGGCGGCGGCGGTGCCAGGGGGTGCGCTGCGCGCGCGTCGTCGCCGCAGCAGGGGTGTGGTCACGGGCTCTCCTGGGCGTCCGAGGGGACGTCACCAGCGGTCCGGAGTGACAGGCGCACCGTACGGCGGTCCGGCCTGGAGCGCCAGGGGCAGCGGCCACGGACCCGTCCGCCCTCGACGGCCGCGGGCCCGCGCCGTACGGTCGACCCGTCGCTCCAGCCCCCCGGTGACGCCCGAGCGCCCGGCGTCCCCTGGAGCACCGATGCACCCCGAGCCGACGTCCGGCGACGAGGCCGGCGCCCCGTCGACGCCGCACCTCGGCGACCGCGCCCTGGCCCTCGCGGCCGCCTACGCCGCGCACGGCGCGGCCTGCCTCGCGCACGCGGTCGCCGTCACCGGCGACGCCGGGGCGGCCCACGAGGCCGTGCAGCAGGCCTTCCTGGCCTGCTGGCGCAGCGACGGGGCGCTCGGCGCGGCGGACGGGCGGCTGCGGGCCTCGCTGCTCGAGGAGACCCACCGCGCGGCCGTGGCCCGCCGCCGCACCGACCGCGGCCGCGGGGCGCCGGCGCCGGGCCCGGCGCCGGTGCTCGACCTCGCCAGCGAGCCGGTGCGGCGCGCGCTGGACGCGCTGCCCGCCCTGGAGCGCGAGGCGCTGGTGCTGGCCTTCTGGGGCGGTCACACGCAGCAGGAGATCGCCGCCCTCACGGAGACGCCGCTCGGGGCGGTGCGCCGCAGCACCCTGCACGGCCTGCGCCGCCTGCACGCGGCCCTGGCCGCGCCGGGCACCCCGGCGCAGCGCGACGCCGACGGGCGCACCTGGGCCTGACCGCCCCCGCGGGCGTGGCCGCTCTGGCAGCCTCCGGGGGTGCCCGACGACGACCCGTGGTCCGTGCCCCTGGACGACGACTTCGTCGCGGGCGCCCGCCGCCGCGAGGACTCCGCGCAGGCCCGGGCCGAGCGGGCGGCCCGCATCGCCCGCGGGCACGACGCC
>CANKBT010000356.1 GCA_947479995.1 Frankiaceae bacterium
CCCAGGCCGAGGCGGACCGCGCCGCCGCCGCGGACGCCGCCGCCCGCGCCGCCGACCAGGCGCAGCAGACGCAGATCCAGGGCCTGGCGGCGCAGCCCTCGGGCAGCGGCTGCATGCCCGAGTACCCGGACTTCTGCATCCCCGCCGGGCGCGACCTCGACTGCCCCGACATCGACGGCGCGAGCTTCACGGTCAACGCGCCGGACACCTACCGCCTCGACGGCAGTGACGACGACGGGGTCGGCTGCGAGAACAACTAGTGGTCGCGGGCTGCGGCGCCCGCTCTCGACCGTGCGAGCCCGCGCGCGCACCGCATCCACGCCCGTCCGCACTGCCTACGACTTCTGCTCGCGCCCCGGAAGCAGAAGTCGTAGCGTCCCCGCACCCCGCACGTGGTCCCGCCCGCGCGCGCCGCTGACTAGCGTCGGCCCGTGCGCTTCGCCCCGTCCGACCCCGCCTTCGTCGCCGACCCCTACCCGGCGTACGCCGCGCTCCGGGAGGGGCCGCGCGTGCAGTACGACGAGGCGACCGACCGGTGGCTGGTCGCCCGGCACGCCGACGTCGACGCGCTGCTGCGCGACCGGCGGCTCGGCCGGTCGTACCTGCACGTCGCCACGCACGCCGAGATGGGGCGGCCCGAGGACCCGCCGGAGCTCGCGCCGTTCTGGCACGTCGTGCGCAACGGCATGCTCGACGTCGAGCCGCCGGTGCACACGCGGCTGCGGCGCCTGGTCAGCCGCGCGTTCACGCCGCGGACGGTCGAGCGGCTGCGCGGCACCGTCCAGGAGGTCGTCGACCGGCTCGTCGACGACGTGCAGGGCGCCGGCGAGGTCGACCTGCTCACGGCGCTCGCCGAGCCGCTGCCCGTCACCGTCATCGCCGAGATGCTCGGCGTCCCCGAGGCCGACCGCCACCTGCTGCGGCCGTGGTCGGCCGACATCTGCGGCATGTACGAGCTCGACCCGACGCCCGAGGCGGCGGCGACCGCGATGCGCGCCTGCCGGGAGTTCGGCGACTACCTGACGGCGCTGTCGCGCGAGCGGCGCGCGCGGCCGCAGGACGACCTCATCACCGTCATGGGGCAGGTCGTCGACGAGGGCGGCGACGCCCTCACCGAGGACGAGCTCGTCGGCACCTGCGTGCTGCTGCTCAACGCCGGCCACGAGGCGACGGTCGGCGTGACCGGGCTGGGCTGGTGGTCGCTGTTCCGCAACCCCGGCGAGCTCGCGCGGCTGCGCGCCGACCACGCCCTGCTGCCCACCGCCGTCGAGGAGCTGATGCGGTGGGACACGCCGCTGCAGGTCTTCGAGCGCTGGGTGCTGGAGGACGTGACGATCGGCGGCGTCGACGTGCCGCGGGGCGCGGAGCTGGGGCTGCTGTTCGGCTCGGCGAACCGCGACCCCGAGGTCTTCGCCGACCCCGACCGGCTCGACGTCGGCCGCTCGTCCGGCACGCACCTGTCCTTCGGCGCGGGCGTGCACTTCTGCCTCGGGGCGCCGCTGGCGCGCCTGGAGCTGCAGACGTCGTTCGGCACCGTGCTGCGCCGGCTGCCGCAGCTGGAGCTCGTCGAGGAGCCCGCGTGGCGGCCGGGCTACGTCATCCGCGGGCTCGAGGAGCTGCGCGTCCGGGTGTGAGGCAGGACACCGCCGCGGGCGCGGCGAAGGAGGGGTGCACCCGACCGAGGAGCCCCCCGTGCACCGTCTCCGCCCCGCCGCCCTGCTGCTCGCCGGCGGCCTCGCCGCGGCGGTCGCCGTGACCGGGCTGCCCGCCCAGGCGCAGCCCGGCGCCACCGGCGCGGGGGCGCTGCGCCCGGCCGACGGGGTGCCGCGCGCGACGCTGACGCGCACCTCGTACGGCATCCCGCACGTCACCGCGCAGGACTACACGAGCCTCGGCTACGGGCAGGGCTGGGCGACCGCGCAGGACACCCCCTGCACGCTGGCCGACACCCTCGTCACGGGGCGCGCGCAGCGGTCGCTCTTCTTCGGGCCGGAGGGCCGCTACAGCGACCAGGTGACGCTCGACGCGAGCAACCTGCAGGTCGACACCGTCTTCGGCGACCTGCGCGCCCGCAAGGTCGTCGAGGGCCTGCTCGCCGACCCGCTGCGCGGCCCGGGCCCGGAGGTGCGGGCGATGGTCGAGGGCTACGCCGCGGGCGTCAACGGCTACCTCGCGAGCGTCGGCGGCGCCGCCGGCGTCACCGACCCGGCGTGCCGCGGCGCCGCGCACGTCACCGGCGCCGAGCCGCTCGACCTCTACTACGGCATCTACACGGCCAACCTGCTCGCCAGCGCCGGCGTCTTCGTCAAGGAGATCGCGGACGCCGCCCCGCCGACGCCCACCGACCCGGGCCTGCCGGTCGGCTTCGCCGACGTGCCGCTCGCACTGCCCACGCAGGCCGAGCTGCTCGCCGGGCTGGGCAAGGACCCGGCCTCGGCGTTCGGCAGCAACGGCACCGCGCTCGGCGGCGACGCCACGACGACCGGCCGCGGCATGGTGCTCGGCAACCCGCACTTCCCGTGGCGCGGGCGCTACCGCTTCACGCAGAGCCACCTCACGATCCCGGGCGTGTACGACGTTGCCGGCGCGATGCTCAACGGCTCGCCGGTCGTCAACATCGGGTGGAACCGCGACGTCGCCTGGACGCACACCGTGTCGACCGGCTACCGCTTCACGCCGTACGAGTACCGCCTGCTCGACGGGCAGACGACGTACCTGTCGGGCACCGGCCCGCGCAGCCTCGAGCGCCGCGAGGTGCCGGTGCAGGTGCGCACCGCGGACGGCGTGCAGACGGTGGTGCAGGACCTCTACCGCACCGACCAGGGCTACGTCATCGACGCCCCGGCGCAGCTCATGGGCTGGACGCCGGCGAGCGTCTTCGCGCTGCGCGACGCCAACGGCGCAGCTGCGCACGCTCGACGCGTTCCACGAGATGGCCAAGACCTCGAGCGTCGAGGGGCTGCTCGCGGCGCAGGGGCGCACGGCCGGCATCCCGTGGGTCAACACGCTGGCGGCCGACCGCGACGGCGACGCGCTCTACGCGGACAGCGCCGTCGTGCCCAACGTGCCCGACGACCTCGTGCTGCGCTGCGCGACGCCGATCGGCCAGGTGCTGTTCGCCGTCGCCGGGCTCCCCGCGCTCGACGGCACCCGCGCCGACACCGACTGCGCGTGGCGCGACGACGACGACGCCGCGCGCCCCGGCATCTTCGGCCCGGGCAACCAGCCGTCGACCTTGCGCCGCGACTGGGTGGTCAACGCCAACGACTCGTACTGGCTGCCCAACCCCGCCGAGCCGC
>CANKBT010000357.1 GCA_947479995.1 Frankiaceae bacterium
CGCGGCGATGGCCAGGGCCAGCAGGCCGGTCAGCGCCCGCGGCGGGCGCCCGGGCGCGAGGCCGAGCTCCGCGCGGCGCCGCCGCGTGGCGGCGTGGGCGCCACCGCGCCTGCCCGCTCGTGCCACGTCCGCGTACCCCCGACAGCCGTCCCGGGCCCCCCGCTGCGCCCCCGGCGACCCTACCGACGTGCGGCGCCCGCGCGCGAGGGGGGACAGTGAGCCATGCCGCACACCCACCTGACCCGGGGCGAGGAGCTGGTCGTCCTGCTCGACGAGAGCGGGCGGCCCACCGGGACGGCGCCCAAGGCGACCGTCCACACCGCCGACACCCCCCTGCACCTGGCCTTCTCCTGCTGGCTGCTCGACGACGACGGCCGGGTGCTCCTCACCCGCCGCGCGGCGGTCAAGCGCACCTGGCCGGGCATCTGGACCAACGCGTTCTGCGGGCACCCCGGCCCGGGCGAGGCGATGGACGACGCCCTGCACCGCCGCGCCCGGCAGGAGCTCGGCACGTCGGTCGCGCCCCCGCAGCCGGCGCTGCCGGACTTCCGCTACCGCGCGGTCATGGACGACGGCACCGTGGAGAACGAGGTCTGCCCGGTCTTCACCTCGCGCCTGCTCGCGCCGCTCGCGCCCGACCCGGCGGAGGTCGACGACGTCCGCTGGACGTCGCTGCCCGGCCTGCTGGACGACGTCGCGCGCGCGCCGGCGGCGTACAGCCCCTGGCTGCGCGAGCAGCTGCCCCGGCTGGTGCCGCTGCTCGCCGCCTGACCGGGGGGCGGCGCCGAGCGCGTACGCGCGGGGGGCGGGGGAAGGGTCCGGCGCGTGACCGCCCCGCGCACCGCCGCCGACGCGCGCCCCGGCGGGCTGCCGGAGGCGCTGCAGGCGCTGCGCGACGCCGTCGCGGGCGCGCCGCTCGACCTCGCGACGCCGGAGCGCGACGCCGCGCGCCGCGCGGCCAAGGCGGTCGTCGACCAGGTCGACGACTACCTGCTGCCGCGGCTGCGCGACCTCGACGCCCCGCTGCTCACGGTGGTCGGCGGCTCGACCGGTGCGGGCAAGTCGACGCTGGTCAACAGCGTCGTCGGCGCCGACGTCACCACCCCGGGCGTGCTGCGCCCGACCACCCGCGCCCCCGTGCTCGTCTGCGCGCCGGCCGACGCCGCGGCGTTCTCCGGCGACCGCGTGCTGCCGGGGCTCGCGCGCACCACCGGCGGCGACGCCGGGCCGGGCGGCCTGCGCCTGCAGGTGCTCGACCGGCTCCCGGCCGGCCTGGCGCTGCTCGACGCCCCCGACGTCGACTCGGTCGTCGAGGCCAACCGCGACCTCGCCGGCCAGCTGCTCGCCGCCGCCGACCTCTGGGTCTTCGTCACCACCGCCGCCCGCTACGCCGACGCCGTGCCGTGGGACCTGCTGCGCACCGCGGCCGAGCGCGGCACCGCCCTGGCCGTCGTGCTCGACCGGGTGCCGCCCGAGGCCGCCCGCGAGGTCGGCGACGACCTGCGCGGCATGCTCGCGCGCGCCGGGCTGTCGAGCGCGCGGCTGTTCGTCGTGCCCGAGCAGCCCCTCGTCGGCGGCCGGCTGCCCGACGACGCGGTCGCCGAGCTGCGCGGCTGGCTGCACGCGCTCGCCGCCGACGCCGGGCAGCGCGCGGCGGTGGTGCGGCAGACGCTGGCCGGGGCGCTCGACAGCCTCGAGGGGCGCGTCGACGAGGTCGTGCGCGCCGTCACGGCGCAGGAGGTCGCGGCCGGCCAGCTGCGCGACGCGGCGGCCGCGGCCTACGAGCGCGCCCGCGACGGCGTCGACGAGGGCGTGCAGAGCGGCACGCTGCTGCGCGGCGAGGTGCTCGCGCGCTGGCAGGAGTTCGTCGGCACCGGCGAGTGGATGCGCTCGCTGCAGTCGCAGGTCGGGCGCCTGCGCGACCGCGTGACCGCGGCACTGCGCGGCCGTCCGACGCCGGCGGCGGACCTCGAGGTGGCGCTGTCGTCCAGCGTCGAGCAGCTGCTGCGCGCCGAGGCCGACGCCGCGGCCGAGCGCACCGCGACCGCGTGGCGCGCCCTGCCGTCCGGGCCGGCGCTGCTCGCCGGCCGCGAGCGCGAGCTCGAGGCCGCGTCGGCGGGCTTCGACGAGGCCGCCGCCGTGCAGGTGCGCGGCTGGCAGGGCCACGTGCTCGACCTCGTGCGCGAGCAGGGCGCCGGCAAGCGCACGACCGCGCGGCTCGCCAGCTACGGCGTCAACGGCGCCGGGCTGGTCGTCATGGTCGCGGTGTTCGCGCAGACCGGCGGGCTCACCGGCGGCGAGGTCGCGGTCGCCGGCGGCACCACCGCGCTCGGCCAGCGGGTGCTCGAGGCGGTCTTCGGCGACGCCGCCGTGCGCCAGCTCGCCGCCGACGCCCGGGCCGACCTCGGCGTGCGCACCGACCGGCTGCTGGGCGCCGAGCGCGAGCGCTTCGAGGCGCTCGTGCCCGACGCCGCCCACCTCGGCGCCGCGCAGCTGCGGCACGCCCTCGCCGGCTTCCGCGAGGCGCGCCGGTGAGCCGGCGCGACCTGCCGCTCGCCGACCGGCTGGCCGCGCTGCGCGAGGCCGTCGAGGTCGCCGACGGCCGGCTCGACGTGCCCGAGGTCGCCCGGGCGCGCACCGTGCTCGCCAAGGCCGGGGCGCGCGAGGCGCTGGGCGACGCCACCGTGGTCGCGCTCGCCGGGGCGACCGGCAGCGGCAAGTCGACGCTGTTCAACGCGCTGTCGGGCAGCGAGGTGAGCACGCCCGGCGTGCGCCGCCCCACCACCGGCGTCGCGCACGCGACGGTGTGGCCGCAGGGCTCCGGGAGCGCCGACCGGCTGCTCGACTGGCTGGAGGTGCCGCGGCGGCACGTGCTCGCCGACCCCGACCCGGCGCTCGCCGGGCTCGTGCTGCTCGACCTGCCCGACCACGACAGCACCCGCGTCGAGAACCGGCTCGAGGTCGACCGGCTCGTCGAGCTGGTCGACGTGCTCGTGTGGGTGCTCGACCCGCAGAAGTACGCCGACGCCGCCGTGCACGACCGCTACCTCGCCCCGCACGCCGGCCACGCGGGCGTGCTGCTCGTCGTGCTCAACCAGGTCGACCGGCTCGACGCCGACTCCGCCCGCGCCTGCCTCGCCGACCTGCGCGCGCTGCTCGACGGCGAGGGGCTCGGCCGCACGCCCGTCGTCGCCTGCTCGGCCCGCACCGGCCAGGGCCTCGACGCCCTGCGCGACGAGCTCGGCCGCCGGGTCGCCGCCCGCCGGGCCGCGACCGACCGCCTCGCCGCCG
>CANKBT010000358.1 GCA_947479995.1 Frankiaceae bacterium
CGGCCGCCCTCGCCCGCCGCCGGGCGCTGCCGGCGTCGGCGCGCGGCGAGGGCGTCGCCGCGCGGGCGCCGCACCTCGCCGCGCTGCGCGGCCGGCGCGCGGCGTACGAGGCGTTCGGCACCGAGCCCGTGGTGCCCCTCGCCCCCGGCGACCTCGTGCCGGTGACGCGCGCCGAGCGCGACCTCGACTGGCGGGCGCACCCGGCGCCGGCGCTGCTCGGCGCCGACGCCGTCGCCGGGGTCGACGTGGTGCTGGTGCCCGCCCTCGCCGTCGACCGCCGCGGCGTGCGCCTCGGGCGCGGCGGCGGCTCCTACGACCGGGCGCTCGTGCGGGCGCGCGGGCTGCTCGTCGCCGTGCTGCACGAGGGCGAGCTGGTCGACGACCCGCTGCCCGAGGAGCCGCACGACGTGCGGGTGCACGCGGTGCTGCTGCCGTCCGGCCTGGTCGAGCTGCGGTGACGCTGGCGCGCACGCTCGGCACGGGCGACGCGGTCGTCGTCGGCCTCGCCGCGATGCTCGGCACGGGCGTCTTCGTCGTGCCGGCGGCGGCGGCCGCCGAGGCAGGCGGCCTGCTGCTCGTCGCGCTCGCGGTCGCCGCGCTGGTCGCGCTGCTGAACGCCACGAGCACCGCGTCGCTCGCCGCCGCGGCGCCGGAGACGGGCGGCGTCTACGCCTACGGCCACCAGCACCTCGGCGCGGGCTGGGGCTTCCTCGCGGGCGCGGCCTTCGTCGTCGGCAAGACCGCCTCGTGCGCGGCCGCCGCGCTCGCGGTCGGGGCGTACGCCGTGCCCGCCGCGCCGCGCGCCGGGGCCGCCCTCGCGGTGCTCGCGGTCACCGCGGCCACCCTGCAGGGGCTGCAGCGCACGGCGCGCGCGGGCGCGGCGCTCGTCGTCGCGGTGCTCGTCGTGCTGTCGCTCGTCGTGGTCGCCGCGCTCACCGGCGACGGCGTGCGCGCCGGCCGGGTGCTCGACGCCGGCGACGGGGACGCGTCGGGGGTGCTGCCGGCGGCCGCGCTGCTGTTCTTCGCCTTCGCCGGCTACGCCCGCGTCACCGTGCTCGGCGGCGAGGTCCGCGACCCGGCGCGCACCATCCCGCGGGCGGTGCGCCGCGCGCTGCTCGTCGCCCTCCTGGCGTACGCCGCCGTGTGCGCGTCGCTGCTGGCCGCGCTCGGCGCCGACGCGCTGGCGGCGTCGGACGCGCCGCTCGCGGAGGTGGTGCCGACCGGCCCGCTGCAGCTGGTCGTGCGCCTCGGGGCGGCGGCGGCCGCCCTCGGCGCGCTGCTGTCGCTCGCCACCGGCGTCGGCCGCACGGCGTACGCGATGGCCGGGCAGGGCGACGCGCCGCGGCTGCTCGCGCGCACGCCCGGCGGCGTCCCGCGGCCGGCGCAGCTCGCGGTCGGGCTCGTGGTGCTCGTCGCGGTGCTCACCGGCGGCCTGGTCGGCGCCGTCGCGCTGTCCGCCGCGACGGTGCTCCTCTACTACGCCGTCGCGCACCTCGCGGTGCTGCGCTCGGGCGTCGGCGACCGGCGCGTCGCGGCGGCCGGCCTGGTCGGCTGCGCCGTGCTCGCCCTGACGCTGCCGCCCGGCACGCTGCTGCTGGGCGCGGGCCTGCTGGGCGTGGCCACCCTCACGCGCACGGGCCTGCGCCGGGCGGGCAGGATGCGCGCGTGACCGACAGCGCCTTCGACGACGTCCTGCAGGCCAACCGCACGTGGGCGGCCGGCTTCCCGCACCGCGGCGCGACCGCGCCGGCGACCCGCGGCCTGGCCGTGCTGACGTGCATGGACAGCCGCATCGACCCGCTGCGCGCGCTCGGCCTGGACGTCGGCGACGCCAAGGTGCTGCGCAACGCCGGCGGCCGGCTCACCGACGACATGGCCAACGACCTCGTGCTCGCGACGCACCTGCTCGACGTGCGCCGCGTCCTGGTGCTGGTGCACACCTCGTGCGCGATGGCGAGCAAGACCGACGCCGAGGTGACCGCCGCGGTGCGCGAGGGCTCCGGGCTCGACGCCGGCGACCACGCGTGGCAGACGGTCCCCGACCAGCGCGCGCGGCTCGAGGCCGACGTCGCGCGGCTGCGCGCCGAGCCGCTGCTCAAGCCGGGCACCGTCGTCTCCGGTGCGGTCTACGACGTCGACACCGGGCTCGTCGAGGTCGTCGTCCCGTAGGTCAGCCCGCGCGGCGCTCGTCGTCCGCCACGGCGCGCAGCCCCGGCGGCGCCGCCGGCACCGCCCCCCGGGGCGGCGGGGCGTGCCGCCGCAGCAGGTGCAGCAGCAGAGCGCTCACCGGCGCCAGGAGGTGCGGCAGCTCGGTCGCGACCTGCACCCGCCCCGCCGCGACGTCGACGACCGCGACCGCCGCGAGCCCCACCGCGAGGACGCCGACGACCGGCAGCATCCCGGCGGCGCGCCACGGCTGCCACACCGCGGCGAGCAGCCCGACGGCCAGCGCCAGGTCGGTCACGCCGACCTCGCGGCTCACGTGCAGGCTCGCCGCCGCGCCGTCGCCGAGCAGCACCGGCAGCGACAGCACGAGCTGCACCAGGCCGAGCACGAGCAGCAGCACGCGGACCAGCGGCCAGTCCTGCGGCTGCAGCCCGCCCTGCGCGCGGGAGCCCGCGGCGACCCGCGCGGTGAGGTCGGCGGGCGGCGCGACGGGGCGCAGCCGCGCGAGGCGGGTGGCGTCCTGCGCGGCGTCCGACCAGCCGCGGCAGGCCGCGCAGCCGGCGAGGTGCACGTCGAGCGCGGGCCCGTCGACGGGCTCGCCGTCGAGGCGGGCGGAGGCGGCCTCGCGGGCGCGGGTGCAGTCCACGTCTGCAGGTCGCTCGGGCAGGCCGTCCGGTTCCCGCCGGTCCTACGCTGGCCGCGTGGACCCCCTGGCCGGCTGGGCGCGCGCTGCCGCCGAGGGCGACGACGTCGCCGTCGGGCACCTCGTGCGCGCCACCCAGCCGGAGGTGCTGCGGCTGTGCGGGCACCTCGTCGACCGGGAGTCGGCCGAGGACCTCGCGCAGGAGACCTACCTGCGGGCGCTGCGCTCGCTGCCCGGCTACCGCGGCGACGCGCCGTTCCGGCTGTGGCTGCTCGGCATCGCCCGCCGCACGTGCGCCGACGCGCTGCGCGCGCGGGTGCGCCGCCGCCGGCTGTCCGAGCGGCTGCTCGCCCACCCGCGCGAGCAGGTGCCGCCGGCCGTCGGCGCGGTCGACGAGGACCAGCTGCTCGCGGCGCTCGACCCCGACCGCCGCGCCGCCTTCGTGCTGACCCAGCTGCTGGGGCTGTCCTACGCCGAGGC
>CANKBT010000359.1 GCA_947479995.1 Frankiaceae bacterium
ACGGTGCTTGGACGACCTCAGCGACACGCTGCAGGTGCGGTTCCAGGAGCTGTACGTCTACCCGGAGGGCGGGACCGGCACGGCGGAGGACGAGGACGAGAGCCGCATGCAGGGCGACCTGCTGGACCTCGAGCCCGCGCTCCGTGACGCGGTGGTGCTCGCACTGCCGCTCACCCCGCTGTGCGACGAGGACTGCGAGGGGCTCTGCGTCGACTGCGGCGAGCGCCTCGCGGACCTGCCCGAGGACCACGCGCACGGCGCCTCCGACCCCCGGTGGTCGGCCCTGCAGGACCTGCTCAGCACCCAGCCCAGCCCCGAGGAGAAGTAGCGATGGCCGTCCCGAAGCGCAAGATGTCGCGCAGCAACACCCGCTCGCGCCGCGCGCAGTGGAAGACCACGCCGCCGGCGCTGGTGACGTGCGACCGCGGGCACACCACCCGCCCGCACACCGTCTGCCCCGAGTGCGGTCGCTACGACAAGCGCACCGTCCTCGCGGTCTGACCGACCCGTCCTGACGGGCCCCGCCGTCGTGGCCGCCCCGCCCGGCGCTGCCGTGCTCGACGGCGACGCGGTGCTCGACGTCGTGCGGCGCGCCTGCGCGGTGGTGCTCGAGGTCGACCCCGCGGGCGTCGCGCGCGCCACGCGCTTCGCCGACGACCTCGGTGCCGACAGCCTCGCCCTCGTCGAGATCGTCGAGGTGACCGAGGAGGAGCTGTCCGCGCGCGCGCGGCGGCCCCTGCGCATCGAGGACGAGGACCTCGACGCGCTCGTCACCGTGGGCGACGCCGTCGACCACGCCCTCGCGCTGCTGTGAGCGGCGCCCGCTTCACCCGGCTCGAGGGCGCGCTCGGCACGGGCCTGCCCGAGGCCCTGCTCGAGCAGGCGCTGACCCACCGCTCCTACGCGTACGAGCACGGCGGCCTGCCGACCAACGAGCGCCTGGAGTTCCTCGGCGACGCCGTGCTCGGCCTGGTCGTCACCGAGGCGCTCTACACGCGCCACCCCGACCTCGCCGAGGGGCAGCTGGCCAAGCTGCGCGCCAGCGTCGTGAGCACCCGGGCGCTCGCCGGCGTCGCCCGCGACCTCGGGCTGGGGGAGTGGCTGCGCCTCGGCCACGGCGAGGAGGTCACCGGAGGCCGCGACAAGAGCTCGATCCTGGCCGACACCACCGAGGCCCTGCTCGGCGCGGTCTTCCTGGAGCGCGGCTTCGAGGTGGCCACCCGCACCGTGCTGCGCCTGGTCGACCCGCTGCTCGACGCCGCCGCCTCGGGCGGGCCGACCGCCGACTGGAAGACCACGCTGCAGGAGCTCACGGCCGCGGGCGGCCACGGCGTCCCCGAGTACGTCCTGTCGGGCACCGGCCCCGACCACGCCCGCCGCTTCACCGCCCGGGCCGTCGTCGCCGGGGAGGTCGCCGGCAGCGGCGAGGGCGGGACGAAGAAGGAGGCCGAGCAGCGCGCGGCGGAGGCCGCGTGCGGCTGGCTCGCCGCCGCCCGGGCCGAGCGGGAGGGCGCCGCTCCGACCGCCGCGGTCGAGAGCGCGCCGGGCGCGGCCCCGCAGGGGGGCTAGTGCCCGAGCTGCCCGAGGTCGAGGTCGTCCGCCGGGGGCTGGAGCGCGGCGTCGCGGGGCGCACCGTGGCCGCCGTGCAGGTGCACCACCCGCGGGCGGTGCGCCGCCACCTCGCCGGCGCGCGCGACTTCGAGGCGCTGCTGGCCGGGCGCACCGTGCTGGCCGCGCGTCGCCGCGGCAAGTACCTCTGGCTGCCGCTCGACAGCGGCGACGCGCTCACCGGTCACCTCGGCATGAGCGGCCAGCTGCTCGTCGTCCCGCCCGAGAAGGCCGACGAGGCGCACCTGCGCATCCGCTTCGCCTTCACCGACGGCGGGCGCGAGCTGCGCTTCGTCGACCAGCGGACCTTCGGCGGGCTGGCGGTCGTCGCCGGCGGCGCCGACCTGCCGAGCACCGTCGCCCACGTGGCCCGCGACCCGCTCGACCCGGAGTTCGACGACGACGCCTTCGTGCGCGGGCTGCGGGCCAAGCGCAGCGGCGTCAAGCGGGCGCTGCTCGACCAGACGCTCGTGAGCGGCATCGGCAACATCTACGCCGACGAGGCCCTCTGGCGGGCGCGGCTGCACGGCGGCCGGCCGACCGAGGGCGTGACCCGGCCGCAGGCCCGGGCGCTGCTGCAGCACGTCCGCGACGTCCTGCAGGAGTCGCTGGAGCAGGGCGGCACCAGCTTCGACGCGCTCTACGTCTCGACCGAGGGCGTCAGCGGGCTGTTCGCGCGGTCGCTCAACGCCTACGGCCGCGAGGGCGAGCCCTGCCCGCGCTGCGGCACCGCGCTGCGCCGCGAGGTCTTCATGAACCGGTCGTCGTTCTCCTGCCCGCGCTGCCAGCCGCGCCCGCGCCACCCGCGGTGACGCCCGGCGAGGGCGCCCGCCTCACCGCGCACGTGCGCGGCCGCGTGCAGGGCGTCGGCTTCCGCTGGTGGACGCGCGCCCGGTCCCTCGAGCTCGGCCTGGCCGGCAGCGCCGTCAACCTGCCGGACGGCCGGGTCGAGGTCGTCGCCGAGGGCCCGCGCCCGGCCTGCGAGGCGCTGCTCGCCCTGCTGCCCGGCGGTCCAGGCCGGGTCGACCACGTCGGCCACTGGTGGAGCGCGCCCCGGGGCGAGCAGGGCTTCCGCGAGGGGTGAGGGCTCCTTGACCCGCCTGTGACCTCGTGGGACATTGGCACTGCAGCACGGTGGCCACTGGCCCGTCTGCCGCCAGACCGCAGTCCTGCGCGCGACCGTCGTCGCGCCCCCTCAGCGTGGAGGAACCACTCATGGCCAAGGCCCTGTACGGGCACGTGGGCATCGGCACCGACCAGCGGCTCGCCGCGGAGGTGCGCCGCCTGCGCGCCCGGGTCGCCCAGCTCGAGGCCGACCTCGCCGCCGCGCACGAGTCGCTCGCGGCCAGCGTCACGGTCGAGGACGACCTGCGCACGCTCGTCGACGAGCCCGCGCTCACCTAGCCGACGCACCGCCCCGGAGGGCGCCTCCCGACCACGGGAGGCGCCCTCCGGCGCGTCCGGGTCCTGGACAGGTGCTTACCCGGTATGCATACTCTCGATGCATACCGAGTAGGGGGGTCACCATGTCCGTACGCCACGGCCTGCTGGCGCTGCTGTCCGAGCAGCCGCGGCACGGCTACGAGCTGCGCGCCGAGTTCGAGCGGCGTACCGGCAGCGCGCTGAACGTCGGGCAGGTCTACACGACCCTGTCCCGCCTCGAGCGGGACGGCGCCGTC
>CANKBT010000360.1 GCA_947479995.1 Frankiaceae bacterium
CAACTGCCTCAAGCGCGAGGGCGTGCACACCGTCGGCGAGCTCGTCTCCCGCTCCGAGGCCGACCTGCTCGACATCCGCAACTTCGGCGCGAAGTCGATCGACGAGGTCAAGGTCAAGCTGCACTCGATGGGCCTGGCCCTCAAGGACAGCCCGCCCGGGTTCGACCCGAGCCAGGTCGTCACCAGCTACGGCACCGACGACTACGGCACGCCGGCGTTCACCGACGGCGCCGAGGCGACCGACGACGGCCGCTCCTTCCAGGAGACCGAGGAGCTCTAGCTCCCGCACCACCCCCGGCCCGGGCACCGGGCGGGGGCGGGCCCCCGCGACCGCGGCGGCGCCCCCACGGAGCCGGCCCGCCGGCTCCCGCTCCAGACAGGAGAGCACGATGCCCACGCCCAACAAGGGCCCCCGCATGGGCGGCAGCCCGGCCCACGAGCGCCTCATGCTGGCCAACCTGGCCACGCAGCTGCTCGACCACGGCCGCATCACCACGACCGAGACCAAGGCCAAGCGGCTGCGGCCGTACGTCGAGAAGCTCATCACCTTCGGCAAGCGCGGCGACCTGCACGCCCGCCGCCAGGTGCTCAAGGTGATCCGCGACAAGGAGGTCGTGCACGAGCTGTTCGCCACGATCGGCCCGCGCTACGTCAGCCGCCCCGGCGGCTACACCCGCATCGTGAAGATCGGCCCGCGCAAGGGCGACAACGCGCCGATGGCGATCATCGAGCTCGTCGAGGCCGTGACCGGCGCGCAGTCGGTCGTCGGCGAGGCCGAGCGCGCCCGCGGCACCCGCACGGCGGCCCGCACGGCGCCGACCGGCGCGACCGCTGAGGCGGCCGAGGAGCTCAAGGGCGAGAGCCCGACCGCGGCCGGCGTCGCCGCCGCGTCCTCGCCCGACTCGCCGGACAGCCCGGACAGCGCCGACTCGGCCGACTCGGCCGACCCGGTGGTGCCGATCAGCAAGGACGCCAGCGAGACGACCGCCGAGACCCCCACGGTCGAGGCCGAGGCCGACGAGGTCCTGCAGGCCGAGGCGACCGAGGACGGCGCCGAGGCCGAGGGCACCGACGAGGCCCCGCAGTAGCGCTGCCGCTCCCCGTGCACGACGCCGACGAGCCCGCCCACCCCACCGGGGAGGGCGGGCTCGTCGCGTCGGTGCGCGTGCGCCTCGACCTGGCGTACGACGGCACCGCCTTCTCCGGGTGGGCGGCCCAGCGCGCGCTGCGCACCGTGCAGGGCGAGCTCGAGGCGGCGCTCGGCACGCTCGCCCGGTGCGACCCGGCGCCCCGGCTCACCGTCGCCGGGCGCACCGACGCCGGCGTGCACGCCCGCGGCCAGGTCGCCCACGTCGACCTGCCGCCGGCGGTCGCCGCCGACCGGCTGCTGCTGCGCCGGCTCAACGGGCTGCTGCCCGAGGACGTCCGCGTGCACCGGGCGGCGCCGGCGCCGGAGGGCTTCGACGCGCGGTTCTCGGCGACCTGGCGGCGCTACCGCTACCGGGTCGCCGACGGCGCAGAGCGGGTCGACCCGCTGCGCCGCGCCGACACCCTCGCCTGGCCCCGGCCGCTCGACGACGACCGCCTGCGCGCGGCGAGCGCCGGCCTGGTCGGCGAGCACGACTTCGCCGCCTTCTGCCGCCGCCGCGAGGGCGCGACGACGGTGCGCGGGCTGCAGGCGCTCGACTGGTCGCGCGACGCCGCCGGCGTGCTCGAGGCCGTCGTGCAGGCCGACGCCTTCTGCCACTCCATGGTCCGCAGCCTGGTCGGCGCGCTGCTGGCCGTCGGCGAGGGCCGGCGCCCGCCGGAGTGGCCCGCCTCGCTGCTCACGCGCGGCAGCCGGGCGAGCGACGTCGCCGTCGCGCCGCCGCACGGGCTGGTGCTCGAGGCGGTCGCCTACCCGCCCGACGACGAGCTGGCGGCGCGCCAGCGGGTGACCCGCGCCGTCCGGGGGCTTCCGCCCGCCGGTGGCGCGCGGTAGGACTGCCGCACCCCGACCGAGGAGGACCTCGTGGCCGTCGCCCTCAACCCCTACCTGACCCTGCCCGGCACGGCCGCGCAGGCCGTCGCCTTCTACGCCGACGTCTTCGGCGGCACGCCCGAGGTGATGACCTTCGGCGACGCCGGCGCCGAGGGCGCGCCGCCGGAGCAGGTCATGCACGCCTCCCTGCGCACCGACCAGGGCTTCGTGCTCATGCTGTCGGACACGCCGCCCGGGGCCCCGCCGGCCGGCGCCGGCAACGTCGCGGTGAGCCTGTCCGGCGACGACCTCGAGGTGCTGCGCGGCTGGTGGGCCCGCCTGTCCGAGGGCGGCACCGTCACCGTGCCCATGGAGCGCCAGGTGTGGGGCGACGAGTTCGGAGCGTGCCTCGACCGGTTCGGCGTCTCGTGGATGGTCGACGCGGCCACCGGCGAGCAGCCGGGCTAGGCGCCGACGGCGCGCGCCCAGGCGTCGGGCGCGCGCACGACGTGCCCGTGCGCCGGCACGACCACCTCGGGCCGCAGGGCGGCCAGCCGCCGGCGCGAGGCCCGCGCGGCGGCGGCGTCGTGGTGCAGGCCCCGCGGCAGCGGCACGAAGCGCGGCGCCCGCGGGTCGCGCGACAGGTTGACCGGCCCGTCGCCGACGACGAGCACGCGGTCGCGCTCGCGCCACAGGGCGATCGTGCCGGGGCTGTGGCCGGGCACCTCGAGCACGGCGAAGCCGCCGACCCGGTCGCCCTCGCGCAGCCGCCGGTCGACCGGTGCGCGCTCGACCTCGAGCGCGCGCGCGACCGCGCGGCCGAGCGGGCTGGCGACGGTGTCGATGCGGCCCGCCTCGAAGCGCGCGGCGTCGCCCTCGCCGACGGCGAGCACCGCCCCGCGCTCCCGGCGCAGCCAGGCCGTCGCGCCGACGTGGTCGGCGTGGGCGTGCGTCACGACGTGCGTGGCCACGCCGCGGTCGCCGAGCAGGCGGGCCAACCGGCCGCGCGCGGGCCGCAGGCCGGCGTCGACGAGCACGTCGCCGTCGTCCAGCAGCACGACGTTGACCCACGGCCCGGGCGCGGTGCGCCCGACGCGCACGCCGTCCGCCACCTCGACCCACCCGCCCGCCACGCGCCGAGGGTGCCAGCCGCGGCGCCGGAAAGCACTCGACGGGGCTGGCACCCTGGTCGGCGTGGGCCACGTCGACGTGCAGAAGGTGTCGTACGCCCTCCCCGACGGGAGGGTCCTGTTCGCCGACGTCTCCTTCCGCGTCGGCGAGGGCAGCAAGACGGCGCTGG
>CANKBT010000361.1 GCA_947479995.1 Frankiaceae bacterium
GCTGGCCGGGCTGGCGGCCGCCGGCGACCCGGTGGCGGTGGCCGCGCTGGCCCGCGCGGGCGAGGCCCTCGGCCGCGGCATCGCCTCGGCGACGGCGCTGCTCGACGTCGGGCTCGTGCTGCTCGGCGGCGGCCTGTCGCAGGCCGGGCCGCCCCTGTGGGAGCCGCTGCGGGCGGCGCTGGCCGTGCACGCGCGGCTGCCGTTCCAGCGCGGCCTGCGGGTCGAGCCGACCGCGCTCGGGCAGGACTCCGGCCTGGTCGGCGCGGCGGCCCTGGTGCACTGCGGCGACCGCTACTGGTCGGCCGGCTGACCGTCCCGAGGTGCGGGTTGGCCCGGTCTGTGGCGAGGTAGGGGTGTCCCGGGCGCACTGCCGTGCCCGCTTCCCGTGAACCAGGAGTTGATGTGCCCCGAGCTCAGCGCCGCGTAGGGATCGCCGTCGTCGGCCTCGGAGGGGCGGTGGCGACGACCGCGGTCGCCGGCCTCGAGCTGCTCCGCCTCGGCGCGTCCGGGCCGGACGGCCTGCCGCTCGCGGGCCTCACCGTCGACGGCGTGCCCGTCGAGGAGGCCACCGGCCTCGTGCCGTACGACGGCGTCGTCATGGGCGGCTGGGACCTCGACGGCAGCGACCTGCGCAAGGCCGCCGAGCAGCACGCGGTGCTCGACCACCGCCAGCTCGAGGCGGCCGCGGCCAGCCTCGCCGACATCGTGCCGTGGCCCGCCGCGGGCGACGAGGAGTTCTGCCGCAACGTCTCCGGCGACAACGTCGTCGTCGCGCAGGGCCGCCGCGCGCAGGTCGACGCCGTCCGCGCCGACCTGCGGCGGTTCCGCGAGGAGCAGGCGCTCGACGGCGTGGTGCTGCTCAACCTGGCCTCGACCGAGCGCTGGCCCGACCCGGCCGCCCCGTGCCTGCAGACGGCCGCGGCGTTCGAGGAGGGCCTCGACGCCGACGACGCCGCCATCACGCCGGCGATGGTCTACGCGTACGCCGCGATCGTCGAGGGCGTGCCGTACGGCAACTTCACCCCGTCGCTCGGCGCGGACGTGCCCGCGCTCGTCGAGCTGGCCGAGCAGCGCGGCGTCGCGCTCGCCGGCAAGGACGGCAAGACCGGCCAGACGATGATGAAGACGGTGCTCGCGCCGGCCTTCCGCAGCCGCGCGCTGCGGGTCGAGGGCTGGTACTCGACGAACATCCTCGGCAACCGCGACGGCCTCGCGCTCGACGACCCGGCGAGCCTGCAGAGCAAGCTGTCGACCAAGGGCAAGGTGCTCGACTCGATCCTCGGCTACCCCGTCGAGGACCATGTCGTGCGGATCGACTACTACCGCCCGCGCGGCGACCAGAAGGAGGCCTGGGACGCCATCGACCTCATCGGCTTCCTCGGCCAGCGCATGCAGGTCAAGGTCGACTTCCAGTGCCGCGACTCGATCCTGGCCGCGCCGCTCGCGGTCGAGATCGCGCGCCTGCTCGACCTCGCGCAGCAGCGCGGCGAGGGCGGCGTGCAGGAGCAGCTCGGCTGGTTCTTCAAGGCGCCCATGACGCCCGACCTCACCTCGGTGCCGGAGCACGCGCTGCACCGCCAGGAGACCGCGCTGCTCGACTGGCTGACGTCGCGGCCCGCGGTCGTCGACCTCGACGCCGACGTGCAGGAGCGCGCGAGCGCCGAGCAGTGACCTCGACGCTGCCGCGCCTCGACGCGCTGGCCGCGCTGCGGCCGCTGCTGCAGGAGGTGGGCGACGCCAAGCGCGTCCGCGTCGCCTCCTCGCCCGGCTCGCTCGCCGAGCAGGCCTTCACCCGCACCTGGGCGCGCCTGTGCGACGGCGAGGACCCCGAGGCGGTCGCGCTGTCCGAGACGGCCGCGGCGGTCGCGCGCGCCCGGCTCGCCGGCATCGACGCCGCCGTGCTGGCCGTGGCCGGCCTGACGGCCGACGAGGCGCTCGACGTGCTGCGCCGCGGCTTCGACGAGGTCGCCGGCCCGCTCGACCCGGCGCTGCGCGACCGGCTGCGCCCGGCGCTGGCAGGGGTGCGCGAGGCGCACGCCGCCCCGGCGCTCGCCCCGCTGCTGTGCGCGCAGCCGCGCGCGGGCGCCACGTGCCCGGGCCGGCCGCGCATCCTCGTCGAGCCGCCGGAGAGCCACGGCGACCACTGCCTCACGGTCGGCGTCTACGGCGCGCTGGTCGCCCCCGTGTTCGGCGCCGACCCGGTCGCGCCCTTCCTCGTCGGCGTGGCGCACCACCTGCACAACGTCGTGCTGCCCGACGCCGGCTTCGCGGGCGAGGTGCTGCTCGGCGAGCACCTCGAGCGCGTCATCGCGGTGCTCGAGCAGCAGGAGCTCGCGGCCCTGCCGGTGCCGCTCGCGCGCCGGCTGTCGGAGGTGCTCGGCCTGCGCGCCGACGCCTCCACGCCGGAGGCGCGGGCCTTCCACGCCGCCGACGTGCTCGACCGCGTGCTGCAGGTGCACCACCACGCGCGGGCCGCCGCGTTCACGGCGTCGCAGGCGCTCGACGACCTCGAGCTCGTGCACGCCGGGCCCGTGCAGGCGTTCCACGAGGACGTGCTGGCCGCGGCCGGGCTGTGACCGCACCCGCTCCCGCGCCGGTCGTCGACGGCATCCCCTTCCTGCGCGCCGGCCGCGAGGACCTCGCCGCGCGCGTGCAGGCGCTGCTCGACGCGGGCGACGTCGACGGCGCACGGGTCGCGCTGCTGGCCGACAACGACGACTGGTGGGGCGAGGCGCCCCCGCCGCCCGAGCAGCTCGCGCGCGTCGTGCACGCGACCACCCTGCGCGAGGCGCTGGCGCTGCTCGGCACCGGGCGCGTGGGCGACTACTTCGCGCACCGCTGGTCGGACCCGACCTGGCTGTCGGGCCTCGCGCTGCTCCAGCAGCACTGGCCGGGCGACCGCCCCGTCGTCGAGGTGGCGTGCGGCACCGGGCACTACCTGCGCGAGCTGCACCGACGCGGCTGCACCGACCTGCTCGGCGTCGACGTCGTGTGGGCCAAGCTGTGGCTCGCGCAGCGCTTCGTCTGCCCGCAGGCGCGCTACGCGTGCGCTGACGTCACCGCGCTGCCGCCGGGCCTGGTCGCCGGCGGCGGGCCGGCGTACGCGCTGTGCCACGACGCGCTGTACTTCGTGCGCGACAAGCACGCTGCGGTGGCGGGCCTGCGCGCGCTGGCGGGGGAGGGCGGCACGGTGGTCGTGGGGCACGCGCACGTCGCCGACCCGCACGGCCTGCCGCTCGCCGCGCAGGA
>CANKBT010000362.1 GCA_947479995.1 Frankiaceae bacterium
CCGTCGGTGTTCGCCGAGGCCTACCGCTACGGCCACGGCGAGCGGCTCGAGCTCACCGCGGTGCAGGCGGCGCTGTCGGTGCCCGGGCGGCCGCCCGGCAGCGAGCTGCACGTCAACCTGTCGGGGGCCGCGCTCGCGTCCCCGCTCGTGTGGGAGCTGCTGCCGCCCGACCTCGACGGCGTGGTCGTCGAGGTGACCGAGGGGCTTGTCGTCGGCGAGTCGCCCGACCTCGCCTCGGCCGTCGTGCGGCTGCGCGAGCGCGGGGCCCGCATCGCGCTCGACGACGTGGGCGCGGGCGCCGACGAGTTCGCCCGCCTCGCGGCGCTGCTGTCGTCAAGGTCGTCAAGGTCGACCGGTCGGTCGTCGCCGGCTGCGCCGCCGACCTCGGCAAGCAGGCCGTGCTGCGCGCGCTGCAGACGTACGCCGCGACGCTCTGCATCGAGGTGTGCGCCGAGGGCGTCGAGGACCCCGCCGACCTCGACGGTCTGCACGAGGTCGGCACGCACACCGCGCAGGGCCACCTGCTCGGCCGGCCGGCGCCGCAGTGGGTGCGCGGCCCGGTGCGCGTCGCCCGCCGCCACGGCGCCGCGCAGGCCTGACCCCTGCTCGGGGGTCTCACCCGGCCGGGGCGTCCAGCCCCGGGCCCGGCCTGCCGAGGCCTGCTCCGTGCCCCGCCGCCGCTCGCCCCTGCTCGCCCTGCTCGGGTGCGGCGTCGTCGGCGTCGCGCTGCTGCCCAGCGGCGGGCTGGCCAGCGCGGTGCTCTACCTCGTCGTCGCCGTGGCCGCCGTCGCCGCGGCCGCGCAGGGGCTGCACCGGCACCGGCCGGAGCGGCCGCTCGGCTGGGCGCTCGTGCTGCTCGGCTTCGGCGGGTGGACGGCGGCCGACGCGCTGTGGACGCTCGAGAGCCGGGTGTGGGAGCTGCCCGGCTACCCCGTGCCCTCCGACGCCCTGTACCTGGCGTCGTACGTCGCGCTGGCCGCCGGGATGCTGCTGCTCGTGCGCAGCCGGCGCGCCGGCCGCGACGTCACCGCGCTGCTCGACGCGGCCATCGTCACCACCGGCGTCGCGGTGCTCGTCGGCGTCTTCGTGCTGCCGCCGATCGCCGCCGACAGCGGGCTGTCGACCTTCGGCAAGGTCGTGCTCAGCGCCTACCCGCTCGGCGACCTGCTGCTGCTCGCCGTGCTCGCGCGGCTGTGGACCTCGCCGGGTGCGCGCACCTCGTCGTACCGCCTGCTCGCCGCGGCGCTCGCGGTGACGACGGCCAGCGACGCCCTCTACAACGTCACCGCCGTGACGAGCGGCAGCACCGCGACGACGGTCGCCGTCGACGTCGGCTGGCTCGTCGGCTACCTGCTGCTCGCCGCGGCCATGCGGGCGCCGAGCATGCGCACGCTGGCCGAGCCGGCGCCCGACGGCGAGCTGCTGGCGCCGTCGCGCACCCGCCTGGCCGCGCTCGCCGGCGGCCTCGTGCTGCCCGCGGTGGCGCTGCTCGTCGACGGCGCGCGCTCCGGGCCGGTGCACTGGGGCGTGCTCGGCGTCGGCGGGCTGCTGCTGTCGGGCATGGTGCTCGCGCGCATGTCGGGGCTGCTCACCGTCGTGCAGGCGCAGGCGGTGCAGCTCGGCGCGCTCGCCCGCAGCGACGCGCTGACCGGCGCACCGAACCGCCGCACGTGGGACCACGAGCTGTCGCGCGCCTGCGCGGCGAGCCGCGCCGAGGGCCGGCCGCTGTCGGTGGCGATGGTCGACCTCGACCGCTTCAAGGCCTACAACGACGCGCACGGCCACCAGGGCGGCGACCTGCTGCTGCGCGAGGCCGTCGCCGCGTGGACGGCCGCGCTCGGCGACGACGCGCTGCTCGCGCGCTACGGCGGCGAGGAGTTCGCCGTGCTGCTGCCCGGGCTGACGCCGGCCGAGGCGGCCGCGCGGCTCGAGGCGCTGCGCGCCGTGCCGCTGCTCGGCCAGACCTTCTCCGCCGGCGCCGCCGCGTGGGACCCGGCGACCGACCCGAGCAGCGCGGTGGCCGACGCCGACGCCGCGCTCTACGCCGCCAAGCGCACCGGCCGCGACCGCGTGGTCGTGCACGTGCGCACCGCCGCGCCGCACGCGCTGCCGCAGCCGCGCGTCGTGCTGCAGCCGCTCGTGCGGCTGGCCGACGGCGCGGTCGTCGGACACGAGGCGCTCGCGCGCTTCGAGGAGGGCGACCCGCCGACGGTCTTCGCGCAGGCGCACGCGCAGGGCCTCGGTGACCTGCTCGAGCTCGCCGCGATCCAGGCCGCGCTCGCGGTGCCCGGCCGCCCGCCGGGCACCGCGCTCCATGTCAACGTGTCGGCCCGCGCGCTGGCCTCCCCGCGGCTGTGGGCGGGCCTGCCCGACGACCTGCGCGACGTCGTCGTGGAGCTCACCGAGAGCCTGTCGGTCGACGACTCGACCGGCCTCGCCGACGCCGTCGCGCGGCTGCGCCGGCGCGGCGCGCGGATCGCGCTCGACGACGTGGGCGCCGGCGCCGACGAGTTCGCCCGGCTCAGCGACCTGCGCCTCGACGTCGTCAAGGTCGACCGCTCGGTCGTCTCGGGCTGCCACGCCGACCCCGGCCGGCAGGCCGTGCTGCGGGCGCTGCAGTGCTACGCGCAGGCGCTCGGCGCGGTGGTGTGCGCCGAGGGCGTCGAGGACCCCGCCGACCTCGACGCGCTGCGCGCGATGGGCCTCGGGCACGCGCAGGGCTACCTGCTCGGCCGGCCCGCGCCGCAGTGGTCGGTGCGCCCGGCGCTCCCCGCGGCGGTCTGAGGCGCGGAGGCCCCGTCATCCACCTGACCCGCCAGGCGCGCGCCGCGCGCTCGGGCGCGGTCGGCGCGCGCCGGGTGGACGACGCGGCCTTCAGCCGGGCGGCTCGACGACCGGCGCGCGGGCCCGCGCCTCGGCCGTCACCTCGGTGCTGTCCAGCCCGAGCCAGCCGCGGAAGGGCAGCTGCAGCGTGCGCGTCGCGGTGACGACGACCGTGCCGCCGTCCTCGACCCGGCTCCGCAGCACGAGGTCCGGCTGCTCCTCGCGGGCGCGGTCCTCGTACGCCTGCACGCGCGCGGCGACCGCCGCCTCCGACAGCGGGACGCCCGCGCCGAGCCCGTCCGCGTAGTAGGCCGCGAGGTCGATGCCCTGCGCCCCGGACACCGCCGCGCCGTCCGCGGCGCTCGACACCGACCGGCGCGCGAGGGCCGCGGCGCTGACGTCGACCACGACGCCGACG
>CANKBT010000363.1 GCA_947479995.1 Frankiaceae bacterium
CCTCGGCGTCCCGCTGGAGGAGGTCTACGCCCGCCGCGCCGTCGACCTGCTCGACGCCCGCGACGCAGCGGCGATGTCCGTGCGCCTCGCGACCCGGCGCCAGCGCGGCAGCGAGCGCTACGAGCTGACCTACTCGCACCCGGACGGGCAGACGCGCCACCTGGCCGTGTCGGCGGCGCCCTGGCTCGACGACACCGACGGCGAGGGCTCGCTCGCGCTGCTCTCCGACGTCACGGAGGCCCGCCGCGCGCAGGCCGAGCTCGCGGCGTCGGCGCTGCAGGACCGGCTCACCGGCCTGGCCAACCGGGTGCTCCTGCGCGACCGCCTCGAGCAGCTCGTGCTGCACGCCGACCGCACGCCGGTCGTGCTGTTCGTCGACCTCGACCACTTCAAGCTCGTCAACGACTCGCGCGGTCACGCGTCCGGTGACGAGGTGCTCGTCGTCGTGGCCGACCGCCTGCGCGCGACGGCCGGGCCGCAGCACACCGTCGCCCGCTTCGGCGGCGACTCCTTCGTCGTCCTGCTCGCCGACGGCGACGAGGGCGTGGGCGGCGCCCTGGCCGAGGACCTGCTCATCGCGGTCGGCGCCCCGGTCGAGCTCTCCGGGGGCGACGTCGTCCACGTCAGCGCCTCGGTCGGTGTCGCCGCCCGCCGCGGCGCGGACGCCGAGGACCTCCTGCGCTTCGCCGACACGGCCGTCTACGCCGCGAAGGCCTCGGGGCGTGGCCGCGTGCGCGTCTTCGACCCGCCGCTCGCGGACGAGGTCGAGCAGCGCTTCGCGCTCGCGGGCGACCTGCGCGCCGCGCTGGCCGACGACGGCCTCGACCTGCACTACCAGCCCGTCGTCGAGCTCGCGACCGGCCGGGTCGTGGGCGTCGAGGCGCTCGCGCGGTGGGAGCACCCGCAGCGCGGCGCCGTGGGGCCGGAGCGCTTCGTCGCCGTCGCCGAGATGACCGGGCTCAGCCCGGAGCTCGACCGGTGGGTGCTGGCGCGCGCCCTGTCCGACGTCGGCCGCCTGCGCGCCGCCGGCGACCTGCCCGCGGACGCGTACGTCGCCGTCAACCTGTCGGCGGCCAACCTGCGCGACAGCCGGCTCGACGTCGTCGCCCGCCAGTGGGCCCAGGCGGCCGCCGTGCCCGTCGGCCAGGTCGTGCTCGAGGTCACCGAGACCGCGCTGATGGACGAGCCCGACCTCGCGGTGGCGGTCCTGCGGCGACTGCGCGACGCCGGCTTCAGCGTCGCGCTGGACGACTTCGGCACCGGCTACAGCAGCCTGGCCTACCTGCGCGAGCTGCCGGTCTCGATGCTCAAGATCGACCGCAGCTTCGTCCGCGACATCACGACGCACCCCGACGCCCTCGCGATCGCGGCCTCCGTGGTCGACCTGGGCCGCGCCGTCGGCGTCGCCGTCGTCGCCGAGGGTGTGGAGACGGTCGAGCAGGCGGCCGAGCTGCACCGCCTCGGCTGCCGCAACGGCCAGGGCTGGCTGTGGAGCCGCGCCCTCCCCGCCGGGGAGCTGGCCGGCTCCGGGCTGCTGCGGACCGGCTTCCAGGCGGCCCCCGCCGCGCCGCCGCGGCGCCTGCGCCGGCCGACGTCCTCCCGGCTCGCGCCGCTGCTGCCCGAGCACGGCCTCGAGCGCCTGCTCGAGCTCCACCACGAGCAGGGCGCCTCGCTCGTGACCGTCGCGGCGGCGCTGAACAACGAGGGCTACCGCACGCCCGGCGGCGTGCGCTGGCACCGCGCCAGCGTCGCCCGAGCGATCGCCGAGGCGGCCCACCCGGCCCTGGTCCAGGGTGCTCCGGGTGGGTGCTGAGCCGCCGGAGGGCGCCGAGGTCGTGCCGCTGCACGCCACGCCCGCGTGGACGGCGGCGCGCCGCGCTCGTGCCCAGCGGCGGGGGCCGGCCCACCGGGCGGACCGCGCCTACCCGGAGGTGCCGGTCGACGACGACCCGGACGCCCCGGCCGTCCGGCTGGCCGCCGCGAGGGCGATGCTGCACGCGCGCACGCCGGGCCAGGTGGCCGGCGCCCTGCGGACGCTCGTGCACGACCTCGGTGGCGCCGTCGTGCCGGCCCGCCTCGGCACGGGTGGGGCCTCGACCCTGCCGGTCGACGTCTCCCTCGGCCTCGGCGAGCCGATGCTGGTCAGGGCCGACGAGCTGAGCGTCGGCGCCGTGCGGCTCGGGGCGCTGCTGGGCACGGCGCTCGAGGACGCGCACTGCGCCCTCGCCCGGCTCGGTCACGGGCCCGCCGAGGGCCCCCTGCCGTCCAGCGCCGGGCGGGTCGCGCCGACGTCGGTGCAGGACCTGCTCTGCCTGCTCGGGTCCGCGGACGCGGCGGGCGCGTGCGCACTGACCACGGACCTGCTCGCGCTGGGGCACGACGTCGAGGCCGTCGTGACGGACCTCCTCGGGCCGGCGCAGGAGGAGGTCGGGCGCCTGTGGCAGGAGGGGCTGTGGTCCGTCGCCGACGAGCACGCGGCGACCGCGGCCACCGAGAGCGCCCTCGGCGCCGCCGTGCTGTCCGTGCGCGCCGTCCGGCCCTCGGGGCTGCACGTGGCCTTCGCCTGCGCCGAGGGGGAGTGGCACGCCCTGCCGGCGCGCATGGCCGCCGCGGTGGCGGGCTCCCGCGGGGCTCGGGTCACCGTGCTCGGCGGCTCGATGCCCGCCGCGCAGCTCGAGCGCCGCCTCGCGGCTGGCGACGTCGACGTGCTCGCGCTGTCGTGCACGCTCAGCACCCGCCTGCTCGGTGCGCTCCGCTCCGTCGAGGCGGCGCACGCCGTCGGCGTGCCGGTCGTCGCCGGGGGCAGGGCGTTCGGCACCACGCCGCACCGGGCGCTGGCCGTCGGCGCGGACGCGTGGTCGCTCGACCCCGCGGACCTCGTCGCCGGCCCGCCACCGCTGCGGGGCGACCGCGTCGAGGTGCTGCCCGAGGTGCTGCTGCTCGACGCGCCGGGGCCGCACCTGCTCGACGAGGCGGAGCGCCGCCTCGCCGTCGTCGCGCCGGCCGTCGTACCGCCCGGCGACCCGTCGCGCGCGTCGGTGCTGGCCGACCTGCTGCGGCACACCGCCGCGGCCGTGCTGACCGGTGACCCGACCGTGCTGCAGGAGGGGCTCGACTGGTACGCCGCGCGCGACCTCGCCGCCCTGCCCGCCGCCCTCGTCGCGCGGGCGGCGGTGGAGCTCGCCGAGGGCGTCGCCCACGAGGCCCCGCTCGGGGCTGCGGCCCTGCGCGC
>CANKBT010000364.1 GCA_947479995.1 Frankiaceae bacterium
CGCCGGCCGTCGTGCGCGTCTGCACCACGCCGTGGCGGGTCTTGAGCACCAGCAGGTCGATCTGCGTCGGCGCGCCGGGCGCGGCGAGGTTGGGCAGCGCCGTCTGGCTGTGGACGTAGGACTGCATCGGGGTGCAGGCGCCGTCGACGAGGTAGCCGGTCGAGTCGACCGTGGCCGGGCTGCCGTCGGCGTTGCACAGCCGCTCGACGACGGTGTCGACGTTGTCGCCCGAGGCCGAGGTGGCCGACCAGGCGTAGTCGACGCCGTGGCCGAGCTCGACGACGAGGTTGGTGCCGGCGAAGGACACGCCGCGCGCCTGCACGCCCGGGCCCGACAGGCTCTGCTCGACGAGCAGCTGCGGCGCGAAGTAGCCGGTCTGCGGCCCGAAGACCACGGTCGGGTGGCCGTCCTCGCCGCGCGCGGCGTCGACCAGGACGGCGTTGCTCATGCCGCGCGGCCCCCGCCCGAGGTCGATCGGGCCGAAGGGGCCGTCGACCACGCCGGCGGCGAGCGGCAGCGACGGCAGCCCCGGCAGCGGCGACGAGCCCGCGACCGGCGAGCCGGTGCCGGTGCCCTGGGGGCCGCCGAGGTCGGGCAGCGCGACGCCCGGCTGCGTCTCGTCGACGCCGTCGACCACCTCGTACGGCTGCGGCACCGGCGAGGTGACGGGCGCCTCGGCGTCCTCCCGCTCGCGCAGGTCGTCGAAGACCCGGCGGCCCTCCTCGACGCCGAGCTCGTCCTGCAGCTGCTGCAGCCAGCGGGCGTTGTCGGCCTCGCCGCCGCCGCCCTTGCCGAAGATGCCGCCGACGAGCGAGGCGATGAAGACGATGTCGGCGCGGTCGTAGTCCTCGGGGAGCTTCTGCAGCGCCGCGTACTCCACCGGGCACTGCGGGCCGACCGGGCCGGCCGGGCAGAGCGCGGCCTGCGCGTCGTTCATCCCCTGGATCATCGCGTCGAGGCCGCGCAGCAGCCGCTCGCCCTCGGCGCCGTAGCGCGCGGCGGCGAGCTCGGGCTGCGCCTGCGCCTCCTCGTCGGTGTAGGCCGCGATGCGCAGCTGCGCGACGTCCATCGCGAGGTTGGCGGGCGTCGGCCCGACGAACTCGCTCATGCGCGCCGCCCCGGTGTGGCGCAGCACGTCGGTGAGGAACATCCGGTCCTGGATGTTGGCGTAGCCCGAGCCGTAGGCGACGTCCTCGTAGGTCTCGCCCGTGACGTACGGGACGCCGGCGCGGTCGCGCTCGATGGTGACGCCGGGGCGCGGGCGGACCGGCTCGCCGACCCGGTCGGCCGGGTCGAGCGCGATGGCCGCGTCCTTGAACCACGCCGACAGGTCGCTCGGCAGCGTCGCCGGGTCCTGGCGGTTGAGCGCGTCGTACATCTCGAGCTGGTCGGCCGCGTTGGTCGGCGCGGTGCCGGTGGCCGTCGTCAGCGAGCCCTGCGGGTCGGCCGGGTCGAAGGCCGGCAGGTTCGTCACGCCGAGCTGCGCGAGCTCGGCCGGTCCGGTGTTGCCGCGCGAGCCGGGCGGCAGGACGTTGAGCACCTCGCCGTCGCCGTCGTACCGCGGCGCGGTCTGCGCGGTGGCCGGCGCGGTCAGGGCCAGGCACAGGGCGGCGACGGGCAGGGCCAGGACGGGACGGCGCACGCGGACCTCCGGGGTGGGGCCGCGCACGTTACGCCCGTGTCACGCCCGAGGGGTGGTGCGGCCCGCCGCGGGGGATCATCGACGGATGACCGCCCTGGACCGCTTCTCCCCCGCCACGCGGGCGTGGTTCACGGGCGCCTTCGCCGCGCCGACCGCCGCCCAGGAGGGCGCGTGGGACGCCATCAGCAGCGGGCGCGACACCCTCGTCGTCGCGCCCACCGGCTCGGGCAAGACGCTCTCGGCGTTCCTGTGGTCCCTCGACCGGCTGGCCTCGACGCCGCCGCCGGAGGAGCCGCGCCACCGCTGCCGGGTGCTCTACGTCAGCCCGCTCAAGGCGCTCGCGGTCGACGTCGAGCGCAACCTGCGCAGCCCCCTGACCGGCATCCGCCAGGCCGCGCAGCGGCTCGAGCTGCCGGTGCCCGACATCCGCGTCGGCATCCGCTCCGGCGACACGCCCGCCGACGAGCGCCGCGCGTTCAACAAGGTGCCGCCGGACGTGTTCATCACGACGCCGGAGTCGCTGTTCCTCGTGCTCACCTCGCAGGCGCGCGAGTCGCTGCGCGGCGTCGAGACGGTGATCGTCGACGAGGTGCACGCCGTGTCGGGCACCAAGCGCGGCGCCCACCTGGCGCTGTCGCTGGAGCGCCTCGACGAGCTGCTCGAGCGCCCCGCCCAGCGCATCGGCCTGTCGGCCACCGTCCGCCCGATCGACGAGGTCGCGCGCTTCCTCGGCGGCAGCCGCGAGGTCGAGGTCGTGCAGCCGCCGTCGACCAAGACCATCGAGGTCGAGGTGGTCGTGCCGGTCGAGGACATGAGCGCCCTCGGCGAGCAGACCGGGCCGGTGCGCGGCGGCTCCGCGGCGGGCGCCGCCCCGACCGCGAGCATCTGGCCGGCGGTCGAGGAGCGCATCGTCGACCTCGTCGAGCAGCACCGCTCGACCATCGTCTTCGCCAACTCCCGGCGCCTCGCCGAGCGCCTGACGAGCCGGCTCAACGAGATCGCGACCGAGCGGGCGCTCGGCCCCGCCGAGCCCGCGCCGGTCCCGCTCGAGGTCGAGCGCCCCGACGGGTCGAGCGGCGTGAAGCCCGGCGGGCTGTCGTTCGTGCGCGGCCCCGCGCAGTCGCCCGCGCAGAGCGGCAGCGGCACGCCGTCCGACGCCCCCGGCACGGTCGAGATCGCCCGCGCCCACCACGGCTCGGTCAGCCGCGAGGTGCGCAGCGAGATCGAGGAGGCGCTCAAGGCGGGCCGGCTGCCCGCGGTGGTCGCCACCAGCAGCCTGGAGCTCGGCATCGACATGGGCGCCGTCGACCTCGTCGTGCAGGTCGAGTCGCCGCCGTCGGTCGCGAGCGGCCTGCAGCGCGTCGGCCGCGCCGGCCACCAGGTGGGCGCGGTGAGCCGCGGCGTCATCCTGCCGAAGTACCGCGGCGACCTGGTGCAGTGCGCAGTGGTCGCCGAGCGCATGGTCGACGGCGGCATCGAGAGCACGACCTACCCGCGCAACCCGCTCGACGTGCTGGCCCAGCAGGTCGTCGCGATGTGCGCGATGGAGAGCTGGACGGTCGAGGACCTCGCCGCG
>CANKBT010000365.1 GCA_947479995.1 Frankiaceae bacterium
CGTGGAACAGCGGCAGCACGAGCAGCACCACGTCGTCCTCGCGGACGACCGGCGGGTCGATGCGCGACGTCTGCTCGAGGTTGGCCAGCAGCGCGCGGTGGCTGAGCATCGCGCCGCGCGGCCGACCGCTCGTGCCGGACGTGTAGAGGACGAGGGCGAGGTCCTCGCCGCCGGTCGTCGCCTCGACCGGGTCGCCCGGGGTGCGCAGCAGCGCGTCGAGCGCGGGCCCCTCCACGACGTGCTCGAGGGCGCGCGCGGCCGGCACCTCGGCGCCCGCGGAGGTGCGCAGCAGGGCGCGGGCACCGCTGTCGGTGAGCACGTGCTGCAGCTCGGGGGTGGTCGAACCGGTGCCGACGGGCACCGCGACGAGCCCGGCGCGCAGCGCGCCGAGGTAGGCGACGGGGAACTCGAGGACGTTCGGCAGCTGCAGGGCGACGCGGTCGCCGCGCTCCAGGCCGAGCGCCCGCAGGCCGCGCGCGCAGGCGTCGACGGCCGCGTCGTACTCGCCCCAGGTCAGCGTGGCGTCGTCGAGGACGAAGGCGGTGCGCTCCGGGGCGCGCGCGGCGTGGGCGCGCGCGAGGCCGGCCAGGTCGGCGGGGGCGTTCACGGCCGGAGTGTGGCACGCAGCAGCGCCTCGGGGCCGGTCACGGCGAGGGGGCTCAGCCGCCCGGCACCGCGGGCGCGGAGGTGGTCGCCGGGGGCGCCGTGGGGGCGGGCGGCGCGGTCGTCGCGGGCGGCGCGGTGGTCGGCGGGGGCGTCGTGGCGGCGGGCGCGCGGGTCGGCGGCGCGGTGGTCGTGCGCGGCCGCGGCGTGGCCGTGGCCCTCGGCGCGGGCTCCTCGGCCGGGGCGGGCGGGGCAGGCGGCGCCGGCGGGGCCTGGGCCTCGCGCAGCAGGGCGAGCGTGCGGGCGTAGACCTCCGCGGGCAGCGTGCCGCCGAAGACCTGCGGGACGCCGTTGACGTCGAGCATGCCGCCGCAGGGGCCGTTCACGAGGGAGCAGCCGCCGGTGTACTCGTAGCCCATCCAGGTCGCGATGCAGAGCGTCTGCGGCGCCTTGCTGCAGCCCACGAACCACGCGTCCGTGCTGTCGTTGGTGGTGCCGGTCTTGCCGTAGACGACGAAGTCCTGCGCCGCGCGGGGCGCGGTGCCGCCGGCGGTCGCCACCTTCGACATCGCCTCGACCACCTGGTCGGCGACCTCCTTCGGCATCGCCTGCGTGCCGGGCGCCTGGGCGCCCGCGCCGGGGCGCACGACGCCCGGGTCGGTGCCCGACCCGCCCTCGCGCACCTCGGTGTAGAAGCGCGGCTCGAGCCGGACGCCGCCGTTCATGAGCGTGGCGTACGCGTTGGCGAGCGACAGCGGCGTCACCTCGGCGGTGGTGCCGAGGCCGAACGACAGCGGGGCGGGCGAGAAGGGCGTCGGGTTGGCCTCGCTCGGCGGCCGCACCTGCACGCCGGCGGCGAGCATGAGGTCGCGCACCTTCTCGCGCCCGACCTGGATCGCCAGCGGCACGTAGACCGTGTTGAGCGAGCGCGCCAGCGCGCCGGCCAGCGTCGTGCGGCCGCTGCCGCTGCTCTCGCCCGCGGCGTTGCAGTAGCGGTAGACGCCGCCCGGGCTGTCGGCGTTGGGGATGCCGTCGCAGCCGGCGTAGCTCACGCGGTCGTCGACGCTGCGGCCGTTGGCGAGCGCGGTGGCCAGCGTGAACGGCTTGATGGTCGAGCCGGTCGAGCGGTAGGCGTCGGTCGCGAGGTTCGTGCCGCCGCGCTGGTAGCCCTGCGACGCCTCGACGACGACGGCGCCCGTGGCGTCGACCCGCTCGGGCACCCGCCGCAGCGTCGCCATCGCCTTGACGTCGCCGGTGGTCCAGTCGATGGCCACCGACGCCGCCTGCGGGTCGTCCGCGTCCGGCAGCACCTGCTGCAGCGCCGCCTGCATCGCGGCCTGCAGCTGCGGGTCGAGGGTGCTCGTCACGCGCAGGCCGGTGCGGAACAGCCGGTCCTCGGTGAGCTCGCCGTCGACCTGCGTCGCCGCCTCGGCCTCGGTCGAGCCGTAGTCCTCGCGCAGCGTCTCCTTGAGGACGTCGGCGAACTCCGGCGCCGACGACGGCGGCTCGCCCTCGGTCTCGCGCACCGGCTCGATCGGCACCTCGTACGCGTCGCTGGCCTCCTGCGGGCTGACGTAGCCGCCGACGACCATGCGGTTGAGCGCGTAGCGCTGGCGGGCCTTGGCCGTCTCGGGGTCGGCGACGGGGTTCCACACCGACGGCGCCGGCACGAGCCCGGCGAGCATCGACGCGCGCGCCACCTCGAGCAGCCGGCTGCGGGTGCCGGTCGCCTCGTCGAGCGCGAGGTCGCTCACCGGCACGCCGAAGTAGTACTTCGAGGCGGCCTGCACGCCGAAGCTGCCGTTGCCCAGGTAGAGCACGTTGAGGTAGTCGGTGAGGATCTGGTCCTTGTCCATCTCGCGCTCGAGGCGGACGGCGAGCGAGGCCTCGCGCAGCTTGCGGGTGAGGGTGTCGTCGTCGAGCGCCGTCACGTTCTTCACGTACTGCTGCGTGATGGTCGAGCCGCCCTGCAGGCGCCCGCCGGTGAGGTCGTTGTAGGCCGCGCGCACGGTCGCCTTGACGTCGACGCCGCTGTGCTCGAGGAAGCGCTCGTCCTCGGCGGAGATGAAGGCCTCGCGCACGACCTGCGGGATGGCGGCGGCCTCGACGGGCTCGCGGCGGTTGGGCGGCCGGATGACGCCGATCTGCGTGGTGCCGTCGGCGGCGTAGAGCAGCGCGGGCTTGGGCGCCGGGGGCAGGTCGAAGCTGGCGGGGGCGGCGAGCAGGCCGCCGACGAACGCGCCGGCGCCGACCAGCAGCGCCAGCACGAGCACCACTAGCGCCTTGAGCACGCGGTTGCTGCGGCGGCGGCGCCGGGCGGCGCGGCTGAGCCGCCGCGGACGTGCGGGAGCCCCCGCGACCGGCGTCGCCATGCCCTGAGGGTACGTCCGCTGCGCTCACCCGGGCGGGTGAGCGGTGGACGGCAGGTGGACGGGAAGGCTCGGCCACGTGGACGCTGGTGTGACGAAGCCGACGCCGGACGCCGCGCGCCCCCTTAGCATCGGGGGCCGTCGTCGTCGCGGACCCGCCGGTCCGCAGCCGGAGGAGCGCTGATGCGCCGCAGCGAGCGCCACCCGCGGCGCCCCGGCACGCCCGCGCCCGGCTGCCCC
>CANKBT010000366.1 GCA_947479995.1 Frankiaceae bacterium
AGCGGGCCCTGCTCGGCGAGGGCTCGGTCGCCGCGGGCGTCGTGCTCGTGCTCGCCGACGTCGCCAGCGCCTGGACCATCCCGGTGCTCCCGCTGGCGGTCGCCGCGGTCGTCAAGGCCAACGACCTGCTGGCCGGCGCCCTCGAGCAGCGCGCCTCCACCGGCTGACGCCGCCCGCGAGGGGCCGCCCGGCGGTGATCACTGCACCCGGCAGCGCGCCCGTGGGCGGTGGCGGTGCAGTGATCGCGCGAGGCTCCCGAGTCGGTGATCAGTGCACCCGCGGGCGCGCAGACGGGCCGGACGCGTGCAGTGATCGTGCGCAGAGCCCGGCAGTCAGGCGATCACTGCACCGGCGGACCGGCCGACCCGGCCGTACGCGTGCACTGATCGCCGCGCCGGCGGTCAGCCCGGCGCACGACCCCCGGCACGACGACGGCGCCGGCCCCCGAGGGGGACCGGCGCCGTGGCGTCGAGGCGGGTGCTACTGCGCGCTGGTGAGCTGCGCGGCGCGCTTGGCCATCGCGGACTTGCGGTTCGCGGCCTGGTTGGCGTGGATGACGCCCTTGCTCGCGGCCTTGTCGAGCGCGCGGCTGGCGTCGCGGAGCGCGGTGCTCACCGTGGTGGCGTCACCGGCGTCGGCGGCCTCGCGGAACTTGCGCACCGACGTCTTCAGCGCCGACTTGACGGACTTGTTGCGCAGGCGCGCCTTCTCGTTCGTCTTGTTGCGCTTGATCTGGGACTTGATGTTCGCCACGCGGGACAGACCTCTGAGGAGCTCGGGGAGCGCGCAGGCAGAGGCTCAGCGCGCGGTTCGGGCAAGACTAGCAGTCCGTGGCGACGGCCTCCGGGGCTCCGGGAGCCCGTCCTGCGCCCGTCCTGCGCCATGCTGCCGCCATGGCGACGGTGGAGCGCGACGGGCAGGTCATCGGCTTCACCGACTCCGGCGGGGACGGCCCGGTGGTGGTGCTGCTGCACAGCTTCGCGATGGACGGCCGGATGTTCGCGCCGCAGCAGGAGTCGCTGGCGGGCTTCCGCGTGGTGACCGTCGACGGGCGCGGGCACGGCGGCAGCCCGACGGACCGGCCGTACGACTTCTGGGACAGCGCCGACGACGTGCTGGCCGTGCTCGACGCGCTCGGCGTCGCGCGGGCGGCGGTGTGCGGCACGAGCCAGGGCGGCTTCACGGCGCTGCGCGTGGCCCTGCGCGCGCCGGAGCGGGTGGGGGCGCTGGCGCTGTTCGGCACGTCGGCGGCCGCGGAGGCGCCGGAGGTGGCCGAGGCATACCGCGCGCTGGCGGCGGCCTGGCGCGACGCCGGCCCGAGCGACGAGCTGGTCGCCACCGTCGCCGCCCTGTGCTTCGGCACCGCACCGACCGGCCCGTGGCCGGACCGGTGGCGCGCCGGCGACGGGGCGGCGTTCGCGCGCAACGTCGACGTGCTCGTGTCGCGCGACGACCTCGTCGACCGGCTGCCCGAGGTCGCCTGCCCGGCGCTGGTCGTGCACGGGTCGGACGACGCGGCCTACCCGGTCGACCGCGCCGAGCAGACCGCGCGGGGCCTGCCCGCCGCGGAGCCGCTGGTGGTCGTGCCCGGCGGCGCGCACTTCCTCAGCCTCACCGACGCGACGGCGGTCGACGCGGTGCTGCTGCCGTTCCTGCAGCGGCACGCCCCAGCACCGGCCTGACCCCGGGCAGGGCCGGCACCGGCCGGCCCGCGAGGGCGAGCACGGCGTCGGCGTCGGCGTCGGCGTAGTCGACCGGCGCCCCGGCCATCGCCTCGAGGCGCGAGCGCGCGGCCCGCAGCGGGCCGGGCGCCGGCAGCGGGCCGCCGCCTGCGACGGCGTCGAGGTGGTGCACCACGGCCTCGACCACGAGCGTGTCGGCGAGGTCGCCGACCGTGAGCACGTGCCCCTGCGTGCGCACCCGGGCCTGCGCGGGCAGCGCCGCGACCGCGCGGGCGGCGGCCGCCGCCGTGTCGGCCCACAGCCGGCGGAGCCCGGCGGTCGACAGCGCGTCCGCCCAGCCGCGCACGAAGGCGGCGTGCGCGCCGTCGTCCGGGCCGCCGCCCTCGGCCGCCCAGTACGTGACGGCGTCGACGCTCGCGGGGTCGTCGGTCGGCGTCGCGCAGGCGACGAGCGCGCGCTGCGGGTCGAGCACCAGGTGCACGAGCACGTCGCGCACCCGCCAGCCGTCGCAGCGCGACGGGGCCGCCAGCCCCTCCTCCGACAGCCCGGCGAGCAGCGCCGTGACGCCGGCGTACGCCTCCTCGAGCACGGTCACTTGGTGCCCAGCAGGCGGCGCAGCCAGGGGACGGCCACCTCGCCCTGGGCGGCCTGGAACGCGCGGAGGCCGGGCAGCCCGGGCGGCTCCGGCTGCAGCGACCGCTCGACGAAGCAGCCGGCGAAGGCGGCGACGACCGCGCGCAGGGCGTCCGGATCGGCGTCGCGGCCGGCGCGGGTGCGGGCCAGCAGCTCCTCGGGCGGCGGGCCGCCGCGCAGCGCCGCGCTGGGGGCGAGCGCCACCAGGTCGAGCACCGCCGCGCCGCGGGCTGCCCACGGCCAGTCGACGAGCACGGCCTCGCCGTCGGGGCGCAGCACGGCGTTGTCGTCGCGCACGTCGAGGTGCAGCAGGCCGTCGCCGGCCGACGCCTCGGCGAAGCCGGCCTCGAGCGCGACGAGCCGGTCGAGCGCGCGCCCCGCCCAGCCGGTCGCGCCGCCGCGCTCGGCCAGCACCGCCCAGCCGCCGAGGTCGCCGTCGAGGGCGTCCACGGCGTCCGGCACGCCGGGCGGGGCGGGGTGCTCCGCCACGCGCTCGACGGCGCGCAGGACCGCGTCGAGCTCGGCGGGCACCCACGGCTGCGCGGGCGGCCGCCCCGGCACCTGCTCGAGCACCAGCGCCACCCACGTGCCGTCGTCGTGCACCCCGAGCAGGGCGGGGGCGACGCCGCGCAGGGCCGGGGTCACGGCGGCCTCGCGCCGGTGCAGCGCCGCGCTGTGCGCGTTGACGGCGCCGCTCACCGCCTTGACGAACGCCGCCTGGCCCGACGGCCCCCACACGCGCGCCGCGACGCCGGGCGACCAGCCGCCGTGCTCGGAGGCGGCGCGCACCACCGGCCAGCCCAGCGCGGCGTCGACCGCCGCGCGCACGTGCGGCGGCAGCTCCTCGTACGGCGGGCGGCTCACGCGGCCATCGTCCGGCGCGCGTCCAG
>CANKBT010000367.1 GCA_947479995.1 Frankiaceae bacterium
AGGTGCTGCGCCTGCTCGAGGCACCGCCGTCCGCGACCGGGGAGGCCCCGTGACGTCGTCCGCCCCGCCCCGCCGGGTCGTCCCGCTGGCGCCGCGCCGCCAGGCCGAGGAGCAGGCCGCCCGCCGCGCCCGCCGCGCCCGCCGGCTGCGCCTGGCCGGCTACGGCGGCCTGTCGCTCCTGCCGCTGGGCGTGCTCGGCTGGCTGGCGCTGAGCTCGCCGCTGCTCGACGTCGACGAGGTGGCGGTCACCGGCACGGCCGCGCTGCCCGCCCGCATGGTGGCCGAGACGGCCGCCGTGCCGCGCGGCTCCGCGCTCGTCGCGGTCGACCTCGACGCCGCCCGCGCGCGCGTCGCCGCGCTGCCCCAGGTCGCCTCGGTCGAGGTCGTGCGCGACTGGCCGGGCACCGTGCGCGTGACGGTCGTCGAGCGGGTGCCGGTGGCCGTCGTGGCGGGGGCCGACGGCACCCGCCGGCTCGTCGACGCCGACGGCACCGCCTACGCCGAGGCCGGCAGCGGGCCGGACGACGTGCCGCCGACGGCGGTCGAGCTGCGGGTCGACGCGCCCTCGGCCGGCGACCCCGCCACCCGCGCGGCGCTCGCGGTCGTCGCCGACCTGCCGCCGGCGCTGCGCGACCGGCTGGCCTGGGTGGCGGCGAGCAGCCCGACCGCGGTCGAGCTCGGGCTCGACGGCGGCCGCCGCGTGCTCTGGGGCGCGCCCGGCGGCACCGCGGAGAAGGCCGGCGCGGTCCTCGCGCTCGACGGCAAGCCGGGCGAGGAGGTCGACGTGACCACGCCCGGCGTCGCGGTCGTCCGCTGACGCGGGTGACCCGGTCGGGTGGCTTAGGGGCACGGGGCGAGGGCACCACCCGTTGACGGTCCGACAGCGGTCGTCCGAGGGCGAGGGGGCAGGGCAGTGGTGCCGGAGCAGGTGCACGCCGGCGGGGCCAGTGCCGCCCGCGCGTCCGCGGCCCGGCGCACGATGCAGGCCCTGTCCGGCGGCGTCGACGTCTTCGAGGAGTTCTTCGAGAGCGTGCGGATCGGCCTGGCGCTGGCCGACCTGAGCGCGGCGTACGTGCGCGTCAACGCCACCTACGCCGACCTGCTCGGCCGCGCGCCCGAGGACCTCATCGGCGTGCCCTTCCCCGAGGTCGTGCCGGCGGGCGCCTTCTCCGACCTCGAGACCCGCCTCGCGCGCGTGCTGGCCGGCGACGAGCCGGCGCTCACCAGCGAGGAGCGCTACGTCGGGCTCGACGGCCGCGAGCTGTGGGTGCTGCACGGGCTCAACCTCGTGCGCGACGAGCACGGCGCGCCGGGCTGGCTGGCGCTGTCGGCGCAGGACGTCACCGAGCGCCGCCGCGCCGAGCAGGACCTCCGCGACCTCACGGCGACGCTCGCCGAGCGGGCCGTCCGCGACCCGCTCACCGGGCTGGCCAACCGGGTGCTGCTCGAGGAGCGCACCCGCTCGGCGCTGGCGCGCGACGCCCGCACCGGCGGCTCGACCGGGCTGCTGTTCCTCGACCTCGACCGGTTCAAGGACGTCAACGACAAGCACGGCCACGCGGTGGGGGACGAGGTGCTGCGCACGGTCGCCCACCGCCTCACGCAGGTGGTGCGCCCGTCGGACACCGTGTCGCGGCTCGGCGGCGACGAGTTCGTCGTGCTCGCCGAGGGCACGGCGGCCGCCGGCCTCGACCACGTCGTGGCGCGGCTGCGCGAGACGGTGGCCGAGCCGGTGCAGGTCGGGCACCTCAGCCTCGAGGTGGGGGTGAGCGTCGGCGTGGCCATCAGCCACCGCGGCGAGGCCGACCCGGCGTCGCTGCTCACCGAGGCCGACCGCGACATGTACGCCGCTAAGCGCCGCGCGCGCTGAGCCGCGCCCGACCGGGGTCCGCCGCCCCCGCACCGCCCGTCGTCGCAGGTCGTGGCGCGACACGCCGCGAGGCGTGTTGACCCCGGAGCGACCGCGCCCGTAGCGTCCCGCCTCAGTCGCAGGTTGACATAACTCTAAGCATCTACCTGAGGCTGAGGGTGCCGACCGGCCCCGCGGTGCCTTCCCCGCACCGCGAGCCGACCGCCCCGCCCGACCCCGCGCACCCGCCCGCCCGACGCTCGACCGAGAGGCCCCCGCCCCGTGGCTGCACCGCAGAACTACCTCGCCGTGATCAAGGTCGTCGGCATCGGCGGCGGTGGCGTCAACGCCATCAACCGGATGATCGAGGTCGGCCTCAAGGGCGTCGAGTTCATCGCCATCAACACCGACGCCCAGGCGCTGCTCATGAGCGACGCCGACGTCAAGCTCGACGTCGGCCGCGAGCTCACCCGCGGCCTCGGCGCCGGCGCGGCGCCCGACGTCGGCCGGCAGGCCGCCGAGGACCACCGCGACGAGATCGAGGAGGTCCTCAAGGGGGCCGACATGGTCTTCGTGACCGCGGGCGAGGGCGGCGGCACCGGCACCGGCGGCGCGCCCGTCGTCGCGAGCGTGGCCCGCTCGCTCGGCGCGCTCACCATCGGCGTCGTCACCCGCCCCTTCGGCTTCGAGGGCCGGCGCCGCGCGCAGCAGGCCGAGGAGGGCATCGACGCCCTGCGCGCCGAGGTCGACACCCTCATCGTCATCCCCAACGACCGCCTGCTGTCGATCAGCGACCGCCAGGTGAGCGTGCTCGACGCCTTCAAGAGCGCCGACCAGGTGCTGCTGTCCGGCGTGCAGGGCATCACCGACCTCATCACGACGCCCGGCCTCATCAACCTCGACTTCGCCGACGTCAAGAGCGTCATGAGCGGCGCCGGCAGCGCGCTCATGGGCATCGGCCACGCCCGCGGCGACGACCGCGCCGCGGTGGCCGCCGAGATGGCCATCGCCAGCCCGCTGCTCGAGGCCAGCATGGACGGCGCGCACGGCGTGCTGCTCAACATCTCCGGCGGCAGCGACCTGGGCCTGTTCGAGATCAACGAGGCCGCCCAGCTGGTCGCGGACGCCGCGCACCAGGAGGCCAACATCATCTTCGGCGCCGTCATCGACGACGCCCTCGGCGACGAGGTGCGCGTGACGGTCATCGCCGCCGGCTTCGACGCCGGCGCGCCGTCACCGATCCGGCGCGAGCCGGTGCGCCGCGCCGCCCCCGCCGCACCGCCGGCGCCGCCCGCGCCCGAGCCGGCCCGGCCGCGCTTCGCCCCCAGCGCGCCCGCCACGCAGCAG
>CANKBT010000368.1 GCA_947479995.1 Frankiaceae bacterium
CTGGCCGGGCTCGCGGCCCTCGGCGGCGCCGCGGCCCTGCGGCGGCGCCGCCGCGCCTGACGGCCGCGCGCGCCCGGGCGGGTGCACGGGCGGCGGCGCACGGCGCGTGCGGCACGATGCCGCGCGTGACCGAGGACGCGCTGCTGCTGGGGCCGCTGCTGGACGGCGCCGTCGCGGTCGACGTGCCGGCCGCGCGCCGCGACCCGTCCGGCTGGCCGGGCTACGTCCCGCGCACCGCGGTGCGCGTGCTGCGCCTGCCCGCCGGCGCCGTCGCCGCGCTGTGGGACTTCTCGGCGTACGGCGGCTCCTTCGGCGAGGACGACGCCACTGCGCTGGTCGCGGCGGCCGAGCTGGCCCGCAGCACGCGGGTGCCGCTGCTCACCGTCGTCCGCTCGGGCGGCACGCGCCTGCAGGAGGGCATGGCCGCCCTCGTCGGCATCCCGCGCGCGCGCCTCGCCCTGCGCGCCCTGGCCGAGCAAGGGGTGCCGCACCTGTCGGTCGCCGACGCGCCGACCACCGGCGGCGTGTGGATCTCGGTGGTCAGCGGCGCCGACCTCCGGGTGGCCGTCGAGGGCGCCACCGTCGGCTTCGCCGGCCCGCGCGTCGTCGAGGCCCTCACCGGCGCGCTCCCGGCGCCCGGCTCGCACACCGCCGGGTCGGCTGCGGCCGCCGGTCTCGTCGACGCCGTCCTGCCGCCCGAGGAGGTCGGGCCGTGGCTGCGGGCCGCGCTCGCCGCGCTCTCGCCCGACCCGCAGCCGGTGCCCGACGCGCCCGCGGCGCCCGCGGTCGCGGCCACCGGCGGCTGGGAGCAGGTGCAGCGGGCCCGCGCGCGCACGACCGGCGGCGCGGCCCGCCTGCGGGCGCTGCTGGCCGACCGGGTCGACCTGCGCGGCGCCGACGCCACCGTCGCGGCGTGCCTCGGCCGCTGGGCCGGCCGCCCGGTCGTCGCCGTCGCCCTCGCGGCCGAGCTCGGCGGCCGGCCGACCCCGGCGGGCTACCGGCTCGCCGCCCGCGCCTACCGCCTCGCCGACCGCCTGGGCCTGCCGGTGCTCTCGCTCGTCGACACCCCGGGCGCCGACCCCGGCACGGCGGCCGAGGAGGCCGGCATCGCGCCGGCGATGGGCGAGGCCCTCGACGCCCTGCTGGCCTGCCGCAGCGCGACGCTGGCCGTCGTGCACGGCGAGGGCGGCTCGGGCGGTGCGCTCGCCGCCGCGGCCGCCGACGCCGTGCTCGTCACGCCCGACGCCTACTTCGCCGCCCTCGGCCCCGAGGGCTCCAGCGCCGCGCTGCGGCGGCCACCGGAGGAGTGCGCCGACCTGCTGCGGCTCACCCCGCACGACCTGCTCGCCCTCGGCGTCGCCGACGCGGCGGTCGCGGAGCCCGCCGACGGCCTCGCGCACCTCGTCCGCCTGCTCGAGCAGGACCCGGCGGCGCGGCGGGATGCCCGGATCGCCCGGTGGTCGACCCCTCTGCCCGGGAGCCGTGACCCTCTCGTGACGTGACGCTCGTCGCACCGGGGGCAGGGGCCGCCGTACGGTCGCGGCACTCGAGGCCCGGCTCCGCCAGGAGGACCCGTTGGACCGCACCGCCCTCGCGCGCAGCCTGCGGGCGACGCAGCGCGGCGCCCGGCTGCTGTGCAGCCCGGCCGGCGTCCGCGGCACCGCCACCGAGGTGGCCTGGGTCGCCGCGCACGTCGCCGCGTACCCCTTCGGCGTCGCCGCCGAGCGCAGCCGCAGCACCTGCCGCGAGGACCTCGCCCGCTTCACCCTCGGCGACCTGCCGCCCGTGCAGCGCGGGCTGATCCTCGGCGACGTCGTCGCCGCCGGCACGCCGATCATCCTGGTGCACGGGCTGGTCGACAACCGCTCGGTCTTCACCCTGCTGCGCCGCGGCCTGCGGCGCACCGGCTTCGGCCGGGTGCTCACGCTCAACTACAGCCCCTTCACGCACGACGTGCGGCGCGCGGCCGCCCGCCTCGAGGACCTCGTGCAGCGCACCTGCGAGGAGACCGGCTACGAGCGCGTGCACGTCGTGGGCCACTCGCTGGGCGGCCTCATCGCGCGCTACTACGTGCAGCGCCTCGGCGGCGACGCCCGCGTGCACACGCTCGTCACCCTCGGCTCGCCGCACGCCGGCACCCACGCCGCCCGCCTGCTCCCGACCGCGCTGGTGCGCCAGCTGCGGCCGGGCAGCGACCTGCTGCAGGAGCTGGCGGCGCCCGCGCCCGGCTGCCGCACCCGCGTCGTGTCGTACTGGAGCGACCTCGACGCGCTCATCGTGCCGAAGCGCAGCGCCCGGCTGGAGCACCCCGACCTGGCCGTCCGCAACGTGCTGGTCCGCGGCGTCGGGCACATGTCGCTCGCCATCTCCGGCCAGGTGGTGCACGAGATCACCCGGCTGCTCGCGCACCTCGACCCCGACGGCGCCACCGTCACCGCGGGCGTCACGCCGCTCGCCGCCACCGCGCCGGCCGCGCCGGCCGACCCGGCCCCGACGGCGCCCGCCGGGGCCGGCCGCCGGCGGGCCTGACTCCCACTCGGGCGACCCGGTCAAACCCCCCTCCCCGGGGCGAGGTCGACCTCGGCGCCGTCATCGGATAACGTTTCCGTGACAGCCACCCCTCGTGGGGTGGCACTGCACTGCTGGGCCACCTCCCACCGGGACGACACCGTCCGAGTCGGGGAGGGGGTCTCGTCGCAGCGCGCGCACCACGGACGACCCCCCGCACCACGCGCTGCCGCACCACCACGCCCTGCCCCCGACCCGGAAGCGACCTCGTGCCGCCCACACCCGTCGTGCGCTTGTCGTACACCCCGCCGCCCGGCCTCGCGTTCCGCAAGACCCGCGGTCGCCACGAAGCCCCGTCGACGCGACCCGTCGTGCTGCCGGCGCTGCTGCTGAGCGTCTCCGGCGCGGCCTTCACCGGCCTGGCGCTGCGCACCCCCGACGCCGCGCCGACCACCGTCGAGGCCGCCAGCAGCACCGCGCTGCCCGCGCCGGCGACGCTGGCCGTCGAGGGCTCGGTCGGCGGTCCCGACCTGCTGCAGGCCGCCGCGGCCCCGGCGACGCCGGTCGCGCCCGCGGTCCCCAAGGTCACCGTGCAGCCGCTGGCCCGCGCCCGCGGCGCCGCGCCGGCCCCCGCCGCGGCGGCGCCGGTGGAGGCCGCCGCCACGCCC
>CANKBT010000369.1 GCA_947479995.1 Frankiaceae bacterium
GACCACCGCCGCGCCGCCGCCCGCCCCGCCGCCGGTCGGCCCGCTCACCGGCCTGCCGGCCGCGCCGCCGGCGCCGGTCGTCGCCGTCAAGGTCGACAACTCGCCCTTCGCCCGGCCGTTCCACCGCGGGCTCGACAGCGCGTCGGTCGTCTACGTCGAGCTGGTCGAGGGCGGGGCCACGCGCTTCGTCGCGCTCTGGGAGGGCGCGCCCGACGTCGAGGTCGGGCCGGTGCGCAGCGTCCGCGACAGCGACGTCGAGCTGCTCGAGGCGTACGGGCCGGTCGTGCTCGGCTACTCCGGCGGCAACGCGGGCGTGCTCGCCTCGGTGCGGGCGTCGTCGCTGCGCGACGCGGGCTACGACGCGCTGCCCGGCGCGTACCGGCTCGCGGAGTTCCGCCGCGACGCGCGCAACTTCTTCACCCGCCCGAGCGCCCTGGCCGCCGCGCGGCCCGACGGCGCGCCGCCGCGCGACGTCGGCCTGCGCTTCGGGCCCGCACCGGCCGGCGCGGCGCCGGCGGGCGGCCTGCGCGTGCGCTTCAGCGACCTGTCGTCGGCGCGCGTCACCTACGACCCGGCGAGCCGCCGCTACGCCGTCGCCACCGACGGCGACGCCATCGCCGGCGCCACCCCGGTCAACGTCGTCGTGCAGCGCGTGCAGGTGCGGCCGAGCGGCTACACCGACGTCAACGGCGCGCCGTCGCCGTACACCGCGACGACCGGCACGGGGGAGGCCCTCGTGCTGCGGGAGGGCACCGTGCAGACCGGCACCTGGTCGCGCGCGACCGCCGCGGAGCCGACCGCCCTGCGCTCGCCGGCCGGCACCGACCTGCTGCTGGCGCCCGGCCCGACGTGGGTGCTGCTCGTGCCGGCGGACGGCGGTGTGACGCTCGCCTGAGCCCGCGCGCGGAGCGGGCTCGGCGCCGCCCACTGGCCTAGAGTGGGGGCTCCACGCACCCGCGAGCGACCCCCTGGAGCACGTCGTGACCTCGACCCCCGTCCCCGGCGCCGTCACTGGCTCGGGCACCGTCAAGCGCGGCATGGCCGAGATGCTCAAGGGCGGCGTGATCATGGACGTCGTCGACGCCTCGCAGGCGCGCATCGCCGAGGACGCCGGCGCCGTCGCGGTCATGGCCCTCGAGCGCGTGCCCGCCGACATCCGCCGCGACGGCGGCGTCGCCCGCATGAGCGACCCCGACATGATCGACGGCATCAAGGCGGAGGTCTCGGTGCCCGTCATGGCCAAGGCCCGCATCGGCCACTTCGTCGAGGCGCAGGTGCTGCAGGCCATCGGCGTCGACTACGTCGACGAGTCCGAGGTGCTCACCCCGGCCGACTACGCCCACCACATCGACAAGCGCGCCTTCACGGTGCCCTTCGTCTGCGGCGCGACCAACCTCGGCGAGGCGCTGCGCCGCATCGCCGAGGGCGCGGCCATGATCCGCTCCAAGGGCGAGGCCGGCACCGGCGACGTCTCGCAGGCCACCACGCACATCCGCACGATCCTCGGCGAGATCAAGCGGCTCACGGTCATGGACGAGACCGAGCTGTTCGAGGCGGCCAAGGAGATGCGCGCGCCGGTCGAGCTCGTCCGCGAGACCGCCGAGCTCGGCCGCCTGCCCGTCGTGCTCTTCACCGCCGGCGGCGTCGCCACGCCCGCCGACGCGGCGATGATGATGCAGCTCGGCGCCGACGGCGTCTTCATCGGCTCGGGCATCTTCAAGAGCGGCGACCCGGCGCAGCGCGCCCGCGCGTGCGTCGAGGCCACCGCGTACTTCGAGGACGCCGACCGCATCGCCAAGGTGAGCCGCGGCCTCGGCGAGGCCATGGTCGGCATCAGCGCCGACAGCCTCGGCGCCGGCGAGCTGCTCGCCCAGCGCGGCTGGTGACGCGCGCGCCGGTCATCGGCGTCCTGTCGCTGCAAGGCGGGGTGCGCGAGCACCTCGAGGCGCTCACCCGCGCCGGCGCCACCGCCGTCCCCGTGAAGACGGCGACGGCGCTCGAGGGGCTGGACGGCCTCGTCGTGCCCGGCGGGGAGTCGACGGCGATCGGCCGCCTGCTCCGGGTCTTCGACCTGCTCGACCCGCTGCGCGACCGGCTCGCCGCCGGCCTGCCGGCGTACGGCTCGTGCGCCGGCATGGTGCTGCTCGCCGAGGAGGTCGTCGACGGCCTGCCCGGGCAGCCGCTGCTCGGCGGCCTCGACATCACCGTGCGGCGCAACGCCTTCGGCAGCCAGGTCGACAGCTTCGAGGCCGACCTGCCGCTGGACGGCCTCGACGGCGACGTCCACGCCGTCTTCATCCGCGCGCCGTGGGTCGAGCGCGTCGGCGACGGCGTCGAGGTGCTCGCGCGCGAGGCCGGCGGCCACCCGGTGGCGGTGCGGTCCGGGCGGCTGCTCGCGACGTCCTTCCACCCCGAGCTGACCGGCGACGACCGCGTGCACGCGCTCTTCGTCGACCTGGTCCGCTCTACGATGGCAGCCCCGACACCAGGAGGAGCACCGTGAGCGGCCACTCCAAGTGGGCGACGACCAAGCACAAGAAGGCCGTCGTCGACGCCAAGCGCGGCAAGCTGTTCGCGAAGCTCATCAAGACCATCGAGGTCGCCGCCCGCACCGGCGGCGGCGACCCGGCCGGCAACCCGACGCTCGCCGACGCCATCGCCAAGGCCAAGGGCCAGTCGGTGCCGAACGACAACATCGACCGGGCCGTCAAGCGCGGCAGCGGCGAGCTCGGCGACGCGGCGGCGTACGAGGAGATCATGTACGAGGCGTACGCCCCGGGCGGCGTCGCCGTGCTGGTCGAGTGCCTCACCGACAACCGCAACCGCGCCAACGCCGAGGTGCGCACGGCGATCACCCGCAACGGCGGCAACCCGGCCGACCCGGGCTCGGTGTCGTACCTGTTCGGCCGCAAGGGCCTGGTGCTCATCACCAAGACCGATGGCCTCAGCGAGGACGACGTGCTGCTGGCGGTGCTCGACGCCGGCGCCGAGGACGTCAACGACCTGGACACCGGCTTCGAGGTCGTCTGCGAGGCGACCGACACGCACGCCGTGCGCGTGGCCGCGACCGACGCCGGGCTCGCCGTCGAGTCGGCCGACATCGCCTGGCTGCCGTCGGTCAGCGTGCCGCTCGAGGACGACGTCGCGCGCCGGGTGCTCAAGCTCGTCGACGCC
>CANKBT010000370.1 GCA_947479995.1 Frankiaceae bacterium
GCGACCCGCACCTCCGGGGCGTCGTGGGAGGCGGCGATGCCGGCCACGTCACCGGCGATGGCCACGGCGTCCAGGGCGTCCAGGGCGTGCTGCACGGTGCGCTCCCTGCCGGGCGGCGACGGCGTCGCAGACCGGACATGTCGGTCGTCCTGCCGAGGTGCCGCGCGGCGGATCAGGGTTCGCTGGCGTGGTCAGAGCCCCCTGCTCCGGGTGCCCCAGCACAGGTGCCCCCCACCTGGCGACAGAACCAGCACAGGAGACGACATGAAGGCACTGGTGTACGACGGGCCGCGGCAGGTCAGCGTGAAGGAGGTCCCCGACGCCCGGGTCGAGCGCCCGACGGACGTCCTGGTCCGCATCACGACGACGAACATCTGCGGGTCGGACCTGCACATGTACGAGGGCCGCACCGACTTCGAGACCGGCCGCTCGTTCGGCCACGAGAACATGGGCGAGGTCGTCGAGGTCGGCCCCGGCGTCGACAAGGTCAAGGTCGGCGAGCGGGTCGTGCTGCCGTTCAACATCTCCTGCGGCTTCTGCAAGAACTGCGAGCGCGGGCTCACCAACTACTGCCTGACCACGCAGCCGGACCCGCACCTGGCCGGCGCCGCGTACGGCTTCGCCGACATGGGCCCGTACGCCGGGGGCCAGGCCGAGCTGCTCCGGGTGCCGTACGGCGACCACAACTGCCTGCGGCTCGGCGAGGACGCCGCCGAGCGGGAGAACGACTACGTGATGCTGGCCGACATCTTCCCGACGGGCTACCACGCGACCGAGCTGGCCGGCGTGGTGCCCGGCGACTCGGTCGTCGTCTACGGCGCGGGGCCGGTGGGTCTCATGGCGGCGTACTCGGCCACGCTCAAGGGCGCGAGCAAGGTGATGGTCGTCGACCGACACCCCGACCGGCTGCGGCTGGCCGAGAGCATCGGCGCCATCGCCGTCGACGACAGCGCGGTCGACCCGGTCGAGTTCGTGCTCGAGCAGACCATGGGCCTCGGCGCCGACCGCGGCTGCGAGGCCGTCGGCTACCAGGCGCACGACCCGCAGGGCGACGAGGACCAGGGCCTGACGCTGAACCGGCTCGTGCAGTCCGTGCGCTTCACCGGCGGCATCGGCGTCGTCGGCGTCTTCGTCCCGCAGGACCCGGGCGGCCACGACGCGCTCGCGCAGCAGGGCAAGGTCGCCTTCGACTACGGCCTGCACTGGTTCAAGGGGCAGACCCTGGGCTCGGGGCAGTGCCCGGTCAAGAAGTACAACCGGCGGCTGCGCGACCTCGTCGCGGCCGGCAAGGCGACGCCGTCGTTCATCGTCAGCCACGAGCTGTCGCTGGACCAGGGGCCGGACGCCTACGAGCACTTCGACGCGCGCGACGACGGCTGGACCAAGGTCGTCCTCAAGCCGGGGCAGGGCGGCGCCTGATGGCGGACAGCATGCGCGCGATGACCTACCTCGGCGCGTACAAGGTCCGCGTCGAGGAGAAGGACGTCCCGCGGGTCGAGCACCCGAACGACGCCGTCGTCCGGGTGACGCTCGCCGCCATCTGCGGCTCCGACCTGCACCTCTACCACGGGATGATGCCGGACACCCGGGTCGGCCACACCTTCGGCCACGAGTTCATCGGGGTCGTGCACGAGGTCGGCTCGTCGGTGCAGAACCTGTCGGTCGGCGACCGGGTGATGGTGCCGTTCAACGTGTTCTGCGGGTCGTGCTGGTTCTGCGCCCGAGGGCTCTACAGCAACTGCCACAACGTCAACCCCAACGCGACCGCGGTCGGCGGCATCTACGGCTACTCGCACACCTGCGGCGGCTACGACGGCGGGCAGGCGGAGTACGTCCGGGTGCCGTTCGCGGACGTCGGCCCGGCGCTGATCCCCGACTGGATGAGCGACGAGGACGCCGTCCTGCTCACCGACGCCTGCCCGACCGGCTACTTCGGCGCGCAGCTCGGCGACATCGTCGAGGGCGACACCGTCGTCGTCTTCGGTGCCGGCCCGGTGGGCCTGTTCGCCGCGAAGTCGGCGTGGCTGATGGGCGCCGGGCGCGTGCTCGTCGTCGACCAGCTCGAGCACCGGCTGGCGATGGCCCGCACCTTCGCGCACGCCGAGACCTTCGACTTCACGCAGTACCGGGACATCGTCGTGGAGATGAAGGAGCAGACCGACTTCCTCGGGGCCGACGTCGTCATCGACGCGGTCGGCGCCGAGGCCGACGGGAACGCGCTCATGCACGTGACGTCGGCGAAGCTGAAGCTGCAGGGCGGCTCGCCCGTGGCGCTCAACTGGGCGATCGACAGCGTCCGCAAGGGCGGCAACGTGTCGGTCGTCGGGGCCTACGGACCCCTGTTCAGCGCCGTCAAGCTCGGTGACGCCATGAACAAGGGGCTCACCCTCCGCACCAACCAGTGCCCGGTGAAGCGGCAGTGGCCGCGGCTGTTCGAGCACGTCAGGAGCGGCGCCATGAGGCCGAGCGACATCATCACGCACCGCTTCCCGCTCGAGCACGTCGCCGAGGGCTACCACGTCTTCTCGGCCAAGCTCGACGGCGTCGTGAAGCCCCTCGTCGTCCCGTCGGGGGTGTGAGGGCGTGGCAGGCACCGACCGCACCGGCTACACCCCGCACAAGCCGCCGCTCGCCGAGACCCCCGACCAGCTGCGGGCCCGGATCCCGGGCTGGGGCCTCGACCTCGACCCGGCCGACCGGCCGTCCTGGCCCAAGCTCGACTTCCGGGACGACCTCACCGGCGCGCACTGGGAGTTCCCCGAGCGCCAGGAGGAGCTGAGGCCGCGGGAGCGCTCGATCGAGCACCGCTTCCTCACCCCGGTCTTCGGCACGGCCCAGCCGCTGCACGGGCCGTCCGGCGCGCTGCGCCGGCTGTCGTACGCCCGGTTCAGCGAGGGACGCGCGGCGCACTGGATGCTGCTCGTGCTCGCCGACCGGGTGGACGCCGGCGGAGCGCACCTGCGCTCGCTGCTGACGCGGCGTCCCGACGACCCGGTGACCGAGACGGGCATCAGGGCCGAGCTCACCCACCACGGGCTCTCCTCGCGCCGCGGGCGCTCCGACGCCCGGCACCACCTGCTGGACCCCGTGCTCGTGGCCGGCCCGTTCGTCGCGGCGGCCGGCCTCGGCCTCGGCGTGCTCCGGGCGCTGGCCC
>CANKBT010000371.1 GCA_947479995.1 Frankiaceae bacterium
CGACGGCCGCGGCTCCTCCGAGCACGGCTCCACCGCGCACGTCGCCCACCTGCTCGAGGCGCCCGTCGTGCTCGTCGTCGACGCGAGCAGCCAGAGCCGGTCGGTGGCGGCCCTCGTGCACGGCTTCGCGTCGTACGACGAGGACCTGCCGCTCGCAGGCGTCGTGCTCAACCGGGTCGCCAGCGACCGGCACGAGCGGGTGCTGCGCGAGGCGCTCGAGGGCGTCGCCCCCGTGCTGGGCGTGCTGCGGCGCGACCCGGCCGTGCACACCCCGAGCCGGCACCTCGGGCTGGTGCCCGCCGCCGAGCGGTCGCCCGAGGCCGTCGCCACCGTGCGCGAGCTCGGCCGGCTCGTCGCCCGCAGCTGCGACCTCGACGCGCTGCTGGCCGTCGCCCGCAGCGCGCCGCCGCTCGACGCCGCGCCGTGGGACCCCGCCGCCGAGGTGGCGCGCGTCGACGGCGCCCCGCGCGTCGCCGTCGCGGCCGGGCCCGCGTTCACGTTCGGCTACGCCGAGACGACCGAGCTGCTCCGCGCCGCGGGCGCCGAGGTCGTGCCGTTCGACCCGCTGCGCGACCGGCTGCCCGTCGGCGTCGGCGCCGTCTACGTCGGCGGCGGCTTCCCCGAGGTCTACGCCGACCACCTGGCGGCCAACGACGGCCTGCTGCGCGACGTGCAGGCGTTCGCCGGCGCGGTCTACGGCGAGTGCGCCGGCCTGCTGTGGCTGGGCCGCTCGCTCGACGGCCGGGCCATGGCCGGCCGCTGGCCGCTCGACGCCGAGATGGGCCCGCGGCTGTCGCTCGGCTACCGCGAGGCCGTCGCGCTGCACGACACCGCCCTGACGCGCGCCGGCGAGCGCGTCGTCGGGCACGAGTTCCACCGCACCACGACCGACCCGCCGCACGGCCGCCGCGCCGCCTGGCGCTGGGACGGCCGCGAGCACGGCTTCACCGACGACAGCGCCTTCGCGTCGTACCTGCACCTGCACTGGGCCGGTGCGCCCCACCTCGCCGAGCGCCTCGTGCGCGCGGCCGCCCGGCAGCCGGTCGCGGCGTGAGGCTCGTCGGCGTGGGGGTCGGGCCCGGCGACCCCGAGCTCGTCACGGTCAAGGGCGTGCGCGTGCTGCGCGAGGCGGCGGTCGTCGTCGTGCCGGTCATGTCGGCCGACGAGCAGGGCCGCGCCGAGGCCACCGTGCTGGCGCACACCGAGCGCGAGCCGCTGCGGCTGGTCTTCGCGCTGGACGACCGCGGCGGCCCGACCGCCGAGCGGCTGTCGGCGTGGGAGGCGGCCGCCGACCGGGTGGCCGCGCTGCTCACCGCCGGGGCGGGCACCGTCGCCTTCGCGACCATCGGCGACCCGAACGTCTACAGCACCTTCACCTACCTCGCCGACGCCGTGCGCGAGCGCGTACCCGAGGTGGTCGTCGAGACCGTGCCCGGCATCACCGCCATGCAGGACCTCGCGTCGCGCAGCGGCACGGTGCTCGTCGAGGGCACCGAGTCGCTCGCGCTGCTGCCGCTCACCGCCGGCGTGCCGGCGTTCGAGGAGGCGCTGCAGCACTTCGACACCGTCGTCGCCTACAAGGGCGGCCGCCGCATGCCGCAGGTGCTTGAGGTGCTCGCGCGCCACGGCCGCCTCGACGACGCCGTGCACGGCGCGTCGCTCGGCCTGCCCGGCGAGCAGGTCGGGCCGGCCGCCGAGGTCGGCGGCGAGGCGCCGTACCTGTCGACCGTCATCGTCCCGGCCCGCGGCCGGACCAGCAGGGGGAGCAAGCTGTGACCGCCACCCGTCCCGGGCGCGTGTCCTTCGTCGGCGCCGGCCCCGGCGCCGCCGACCTCATCACGCTGCGCGGCGCGCAGCGCATCGCCGAGGCCGACATCGTCATCTGGGCGGCGTCGCTCGTGCACGAGGACGTGCTGCAGCACGCCCGCGCCGACGCGCTCGTCGTCAACTCCGCCGAGCACTCGCTCGAGGGCATCACCGCGCACTACGAGCGCGCCGCCGCCGAGGGGCTGCTCGTCGCGCGCGTGCACTCCGGCGACCCGGCGCTGTGGGGCGGCACGCAGGAGCAGCACGAGCTCTGCACCCGGCTCGGGCTCGAGACCGAGGTCATCCCGGGCGTGAGCTCGTTCAGCGCGGTGGCGGCCATCGTGCAGCGCGAGCTGACGATCCCCGAGGTCGCCCAGTCGGTCGTGCTCACGCGGCTCGAGGGCGGCAAGACGCCGATGCCGTCGGGCGAGACCGTGCGCGGCTTCGCGGCGCACGGCACGACGATGGCGCTGTTCCTGTCGGCGGCGCGCACGAAGCAGCTGCAGGACGAGCTGCTGGCCGCCGGCACGTACGACGAGAGCACGCCGTGCGTCGTGGCGTACGCCGCCACCTGGCCGGACGAGCTGGTCTTCGAGTGCCCGCTCGGCGAGCTGGCGCAGCGCGTCAAGGAGCACAAGCTCTACAAGCACACGATGGTGCTCGTCGGCCCGGCGCTCGCCTCCGGCGGCACGCGCTCGCACCTGTACGACCCGGGGCACTTCCACGAGCACCGCAAGGTCGAGTCGCAGGAGCGCCGCGCGGAGCTGAGGGAGCGGGACAGGGCACTGCGCGGATGACCGCCCTCATCACGGTCGCGGGCTGGGACGGCACCCCGCTGGCGCCGCACGTGCGCGACCGCCTCGACGCCGCCGAGCTCGTGCTCGCGGGGCGCCGCCACCTGCGCGAGGTGGCGCTGCCGCCGCACGTGCGCACCCTCGCGCTGCGCGACGACCCGCTCGGCGCGGTCGACGCGGTCGTCGCCTGCGAGGGCCCGGTGGTCGTGCTCGCCTCCGGCGACCCCGGCTTCTTCGGCATCGTGCGGCTGCTGCGCGCCCGGGTGCCGGCCGAGCGGCTCGAGGTCGTGCCCGCCGTGTCGTCGGTCGCGCTCGCCTTCGCGCGCGCCGGCCTGCCGTGGGACGACGCCGTGGTCGTCAGCGCGCACGGGCGCGACCTGCGGCCGGCGGTCGCCGCCTGCCGCGCGCACCCCAAGGTCGCGGTGCTCACCGACCGCGGCGCCGGTCCCGCCGAGATCGGCGCGGCGCTGGCCGACCTGCCGCGGCGGCTCGTCGTCGCCGAGCGGCTCGGGCTCCCCGACGAGCGGGTCGTCTCGCTCGCGCCGCA
>CANKBT010000372.1 GCA_947479995.1 Frankiaceae bacterium
GGGCCTCTCGCAGGCGACGCTGGAGGGCGACGGCCGGGTCATCCTGCAGTCGATGACCATCGACGCGCTCGCCAAGGCGCTGCAGAAGAACACCGGCGCCGGCGACCGCAAGACCGGCGCCGGCATGGGCGGCATCTTCGGCGGCAGCACCGACTGACGGCCGCAGCCCGCGGGCCGCGGGCGCCTACTTGCGCAGGATGCCGCTGCGGCTGAGGAGCACGAGGGCGAGCAGGACGAGCACGGCGATGACGAGGAGCCTCATCATCGCGTCCTACCCCCGGGGGAGGCGCGCACCCGGCGGCGGTGAGGCGAGGGCGTCGGCGCGGGCGGCGAGCCAGTGCAGCAGCTCCTCGCCGGCCCGGGCGCCGCTGCGCGCGGTGACGTGCGCGCCCTGCCAGCCGAGGTCGTGCAGCTCGCCGTGCGCGGGGCGCACCGCGCCGCCGGACGCCGCCGCGAGCTCGAGCATCGGCCGGTCGAGCAGGCTGTCGCCCGCGGCGAGCAGGGCCGTCGCGCCGAGCTGCGCGGCCAGCCGCTCGACGGCCGCGGCCTTCGACAGCCCCGCGGGCACGGCGTAGGCCTTGCGGCCCTGCACCGAGACGGTCCAGCCCAGCGGCGCGAGGTCGGCGGTGAGCCCGGCCAGCCAGCCGTCGGGCATCGCGTCGCGGGAGTGCGCGACGAGGTAGGCGAACAGGTCCTCGGCGGTGCGCACGAGGCGCACCCACGCCTGCCCCTCGACGGCGCGCAGCCGGGCCTCGACGTCGGCGAGCGGGGCCGACGCGGCGCAGACCTGCCGCACCCAGGCCGCCCAGTCGGCGTCGGGCTCGCCGTGGTGCAGCAGCACGCCGCCGTTCGCGCAGACCGCGTGCGCGGCCGGCGCGGGCAGCGCGATCCGGCCGAACTGCGCGACCGTGCGGGTGGTGACCGGCACGAGGCGGTGCCGGGCGGCGAGGGCGGCGTAGGCGCGGTGCGCCCCGGTGGTCATCGACGACAGCCGGGCGCCGTCCAGCCGCTCGACGACGACGGCCGGGCCCGCGAGGCCGGCCGACCGCTCGCTGAAGACCACGGTCTGGTCGAGGTCGACCGCGACGAGCACCGTCACGCCGCGCCTGCCGGCCGGATCAGCCCGACGCAGGAGTACGGCAGGTCGTCGCGCTCGACCACCGGCACGCCGCGGGCCGCCGCGAGCACCCGCACGTGCTCGAGCTCCGCGCCGCGGTCGGGCCGCACGAGCACCTGCCACGGCACCCGGCGCAGCAGCACCCGCGTCGTCTCGCCGACGCCGGGCTTGACGAGGTTGACGTCGCGGATGCCGAACTCCTCGGCGAGCCGCTCGACCGCGGCCCAGCCCTCCCACGTCGGGGCGCGGTCCGCGGCGAGCAGCGGGGCGACGTCGACCGGGGCGAAGGCGTCGCTCACCGCGTCGAGGAAGACGCCCGACACGTCGACGGGCGCCAGCTCGTCGTAGTGCTTCGCGCCGTGGAACATGCCCGGGCCGATGAGGTCGTCGCGCAGCACCGTGCGCGAGACCAGGCCGCTGACGGTCGAGTTGAGGCAGGCCGACGGGATGAGGAAGTCGTCGCGGGTGCCGTGCAGGTCGGTGCACGAGCCCGGGTCGGCGAGCACCGCCAGCCGCGGGTCGAGCCCGGGCCAGCGGGCGACGGCGACGGCGAGCTCGCGGGCGATGGCGCCCTTGCCGGTCCACCCGTCGACGAAGCGCACCCGCTCGACCGGGTGCCGGTCGAGCACGTGCTGCACGGCCACCTCGTCGATGCCGCGCCCGCGCACGATGCTGATCGCGTAGTGCGGCGCGTCGAGCCCCTGCGCGGCGTACCACCGGCGCAGCAGGATGCCGATCGGCGTGCCGGCGCGCGCCAGCGAGACGAGCACCGGCGGGCCGCCGTGCTCGTGCAGCAGCAGCTCGCCGACCAGGCCGACCGCCTCGGCCAGCCGCCCGGCGGTCGCCCGCAGCGCCGCGTGGAACAGCGCGGTGTAGGCCTCGTCGGGCTGGTACTCGACGGGCAGCATCTCGGCGTAGTGCCGCCCGCCCTGGATGAGCTCCTCGCGGTCCTCGGTCGGCACCTCGAGCGCGACGTGCGACAGGTCGGTGAGCAGCCACGTCACCTCGGCGGGGTCGTAGGACCCGAAGCGCGCCGGCGCGGTCGGCGCCGTCACAGGCCGACCACGTGCACCCGCGCGGACGCCCACGGGCGCAGCAGCTCGCCGAGCGGGCGCGCGGCCCCGGCCGGCGTGTCGGTGACGACGACGACGTCCGCGTACGGGACGGCGGGCAGGCCGTGCAGGCGGCTGGTGCGCGACGGCTCGTCGGGCGCCGGGAAGCGCACGGCGCGGCGCACGGCGTAGCCGTCGACGTCGGCCGGCAGCACCGGGCTGCGGGTCGTGGAGTGGAAGACCGACCCGGGCAGCAGCGCGGCGAGGCGCAGCGGCGCCCACATCAGCTCCTCGGTGCCGAGGACGAGCACCGGCCCGCCCGACAGGCGCAGGGCCGCCGCGGTGTCGGCGAGCGCCCGCTCCTGCGCGGGCCGGTCGGCCGGGGTCGTGCCCGTGCGGCCGCCGAGCGGCGCCGCCCACGGCAGGTCGTGCAGCACGAGGTCGCCCCGGCCGGCGGGCACGGGAGCCGGCGGCACCGCCGCGAGCTCCGCCCGCAGCGCGGTGGCGCGCTCCTGCACGTCGCCCGGCACGACGAGCGACCCGCTCACGAGCGCGACGACCTCGACCTCGACGCCCATCTGCTCGGCCCGCGCGGCGAAGCGCTCGCGCGCGGCCGCCTCGCGCAGGTCGAGCAGCGCCGCGACGACCCACCGCCGCGCGGGCACGTGCGGCGCGAGCGCGGCGATGGTGTTGAGCGCGGTGGTGCCGGTGGTCAGCTCGTCGTCGACGAGCACGAGCTGCGCGGCGTCGAGCACGCCCGGCCGCGGCTGCAGCGCGTGGGCGACGGCGTGCGAGTGCTCCTCGTCGAAGCCGGCGAGCAGCGGCACGGACGGGTCGGGCCGGCGCGTGGTGTGGACGTAGGGCGCGTCGAGCGCCTCGGCGACGAGGTGGCCGAGCGAGGTGGCCGTCTCGCAGTAGCCCAGCACCGACGACGCGCCGGCCGGCACGAGCGCGGCGAGCCGGCGGGCCGCGCCGA
>CANKBT010000373.1 GCA_947479995.1 Frankiaceae bacterium
CAGCGGGCGCACCGCGCCCGGGCTGCCGAGCCGCACGTGCCGCGAGCCGGCGAGCAGCCGGCCGAGCGGGCTCTGGACGCCCGCGCCGAGCGTCGCCACGCGCCCGGCGGGGCCGCTGACCTCCAGCGCGAGCCCCTCGTCGTGCAGGAGCTGCGCGACCTCGGACACCGCGGCGGTGCCGGTGCTGACCGACCCGACCGCGGCGTCCCAGGCGGCCACCGGGTCGTCGGCGTGCACGCGGACGACGGAGCCGTCGCCCTCGACGGTCCCGGCGGTGGTGCCGGCCGGGCCCTCGACGGTGAACGACAGCGACCCGGTGACCTCGGTGCTCACGTCGGCGTCAGGCCTTCGCTGCGCCGTCGTGGTCCTTGTCCGTGGTGGTGATGCGCAGCGTGCCGTTGAGCTTCCACGTCGCGCGCGGGGCGTCGGGGCCGGTGTCGCGCGGGACCTCGACGGTCATGTCGACGAAGGAGTAGTCGATGACGGCGCCCTTGCCCGTCAGGTAGGACCACATCTCCTTGCCGAGGTCGGTCCAGTCGACGACGTCCTTGGTCTGGATGGCACTGGTCATGGTGTCTCCTCGTGGTGGTGGGTGCGTCCCTGCTGTGGTGCCCCCGACACTGCGGTCCGACCCCCGCGGGCGCCACCGGAGCACGACTACCGTGCGACCCGTGCTCACGCTGCCCCGCGCGATGGTCGACCAGGTGCTCGCCCACGCGCGCCGCGACCACCCCGACGAGTGCTGCGGCGTCATCGCCGGCCGCGACGGCGTCGCCACCCGGCTGTTCGCGATGGCCAACGCCGAGCGGTCGCCGACCGGCTTCGTCTTCGACCCGCAGGAGCAGCTGCGGGTGTGGCGCGCCATGGACGACGCCGACGAGGACCTGCTCGTCGTCTACCACTCGCACACGATGACCGAGGCCTACCCGTCGCGGACGGACGTGCGGTGGTCGGCCAACACCCCCGGCGCGCACTGGCTGCTGGTCTCGACCCGCAGCGACGACGACGAGGTGCGGGCCTTCCTCATCGCGGCGGACGGGACGGTCGCCGAGGAGCCGGTCGAGGTCGTCGACGACCCGCCGGGGACGCCGGGCGACGTCACAGCCTGACCCGGGAAGGACCCGTGCGCGGGGCCTGTTGGACGATCCTGTGGAGCAGAGCAGCCCACCACCGAGCGAGAGGCACGACACGACCATGGCCATCGAGGTCCGGATCCCGACCATCCTGCGCACGTACACCGGCGGGGAGAAGGCGGTCGAGGGCACCGGCGACTCCCTGAGCAGCCTGCTCGCCGACCTCGACAGCCGGCACAGCGGCCTGCGCGACCGCCTGGTCACGGGCGAGGGCGGGCTCCACCGCTTCGTCAACGTCTACGTCAACGACGAGGACGTCCGCTTCCTCGGCGGCCTCGAGACGCCCCTCAAGGACGGCGACTCGGTCACCGTCCTGCCCGCGGTCGCGGGCGGGTAGGTGCGGTTCGACTCCCTCATCGAGTCCGTCGGGCGCACGCCGCTCGTCGGGCTCCCGAGGCTGTCCCCGTCGCCCGACGTGCGGCTCTGGGCGAAGCTCGAGCAGGACAACCCCACCGGGTCCGTGAAGGACCGGCCGGCGCTCTACATGATCGCGCAGGCCGAGAAGGAGGGGCTGCTCCGCCCGGGCGTCACCGTGCTCGAGCCCACCTCCGGCAACACCGGCATCTCGCTGGCGATGGTGTGCCGCCAGAAGGGCTACCGGCTCATCTGCGTCATGCCGGAGAACACCTCGGTCGAGCGCCGCCAGCTGCTGCAGATGTACGGCGCCGAGATCGTCACGTCGCCGGCCGCCGGCGGCTCCAACCAGGCCGTGGCCGTGGCCAAGGACCTCGCGGCGCAGAACCCCGACTGGGTGATGCTCTACCAGTACGGCAACCCCGCGAACGCGCAGGCGCACTACGAGACGACCGGTCCCGAGCTCGTCGAGGACCTGCCGACGATCACCCACTTCATCGCCGGGCTCGGCACGACCGGCACCCTCATGGGCACCGGGCGGTACCTGCGCGAGAACGTGCCCGGCATCCGCGTCGTCGCCGCCGAGCCGCGCTACGGCGAGCTCGTCTACGGCCTGCGCAACATCGACGAGGGCTTCGTGCCCGAGCTGTACGACGCCGACGTGCTGAGCTCCCGCTTCTCGGTCGGCCCGCGGGAGGCGCTGCGGCGCACCCGGCAGCTGGTCGAGGAGGAGGGCATCTTCGCCGGCATCTCGACCGGCGCGATCCTGCACGCCGCGATGGGCGAGGCCGGCAAGTGCGTCGAGCGCGGCGAGCGCGCCGACATCGCGTTCATCGTCTGCGACGGCGGCTGGAAGTACCTCTCGACCGGCGCGTACGCCGGGACGCTCGAGGAGGCCGAGGCCGCCCTCGAGGGCCAGCTCTGGGCCTAGTGCCGCACCGCGCGGCCCCCTGACGCGCAGACGGAGCAGCGTCACCCGCCTGGGGGGCAGCGGAACCGCGCAACTCGGGCATCATGGGCGGGTCCCGGGGGAGGTGTGGCGTGCGTCGAGCGGTGCTGACGCGTGCCCTGGGCCAGGCGGCCCCCCTGCTGCTGCCGCTCGCCGTGCTCCTCGCGGTCGGCGCGCTCGTGCTGCCGCACCTCGGCGCCGGCGCGCTCGCCGGCGGCCTCGACCTGCCGTGGTGGGCGCTCGCCGCGCTCTTCGCCGCCACCACCACCGCCGAGCTGCGGTCGGCCGCGCGTGCTGGCCGCCGGGTGCCGGCGGGCGAGGCCGTGGCGCTGGTCGGGCTGCTCTGGGCGGCGCCGACCGCGCTCGTCGCCGGCCGGCTCGCGGGCACCCTCGCCGCCGCCCTGGCCCGCCGCCCGGCCTGGCCGTCGGTCGCGGTGACGGCCGCCGGCGTGCTTGCGCAGACCGCGCTCGCGCTGCAGGTCGTGCGCGGCCTCGTCGACGCCCCCGCCGACCCGGCGCGCCCGGCGGTCTGGGGCGCCGGGCTGGCGGCCGTCGCCGCCTCGCGGGTGGTCGCCGTGCTCGGGCGCGAGCTGGTCGCCCCGGCGCCCGACCTGCGCCGCGTGCCCCGCGCGCTCGCGCACGACCTGGCGCGCACGGTGCCCGTCGCGGCGGCCGGGC
>CANKBT010000374.1 GCA_947479995.1 Frankiaceae bacterium
CCCGTCGCTGGGCGAGCTGCGCGGCGCGCCCAAGCGGGTCGGGCGCAGCACCGCCGCGCAGGACCTGGTCGTCGCGCACCGGCTGTGGGAGGTCTCGCAGGACCTCACGGGCGTGGCGTACGACCTCTAGCGCGGGGCGGGCACGCCGAGGAGCTCGTGCGAGACCCGCCAGACCCGCTCGGCCTGCTCCCTGCTCCGCAGGGGCGCGTAGAGCCGCTGGGCCGCCGGCGCCCCGGACAGGCCGCCCAGCCCGGAGGGGCCGTAGAAGCCTCCCCCGACGGCCTGGGGCGAGGCGACGGCGTGGAGCGCGGGCAGGGCCGCCGACCGGACGGTCCCGACCAGCAGGCCGCGCCGCGACAGGGCGCGCACCACCCGGCGGCCGGTGGTGTCGCGGTCGCGCCCGACCTCGGGGCGCGCCGCGAGCAGGCTGGTCGGGGCGACGCCGGGGTGGCAGGCGTTGCTCGTCACGTGCCAGCCGTGCGCCTCGCTGCGGCGCTGCAGCTCGAGGGCGAACAGGCCGAGCATGACCTTGGACTGGGAGTAGGCCCGCATCCCGTCGTAGCCCCGCTCGCCGTCGAGGTCGTCCCAGTCGACGGCGCCGCGGCGGGCCGCGACGCTGAGCTGCGAGGTGACGCGGGCCCGGCCGGCGCGCAGCAGCGGCAGCAGGTGCGACACCAGGGCGACGTGCCCGAGGTGGTTCGTGCCCAGGTGCAGCTCGAAGCCGTCCGCGGTGGTCTGCCTGCGGGGCGGCGTCATCACGCCGGCGTTGTTGACCAGCAGGTGCACCGGCCGGTCCTCCTCCCGCAGCACGGCCCCGAGCGCGGCGACCGACGCCAGGCTGGACAGGTCGAGCGACCGCAGGGACACGTCCGCGTGCGGCACCTCGGCGCGGACGGCGGCGACCGCGTCGGCGCCCTTGGCCGGGTTGCGGACGGGCAGGACGACCTCGGCGCCGGCCGCGGCCAGGCGGGTGGCCAGGACCAGGCCGAGGCCGTCACTGGCCCCGGTGACCACGGCCCTGCGGCCGTGCAGGTCGGGGACGTCGACGGGGGTGGGGGTGCGGGCCACGGCTGCTCCTCGTGCTCGGGGTGGGGCCGCCACGGTCGGGGCTGCCCGCGTGCCCGCACCAGGCCCGGCCGGTCCAGGGAGCCGGCGTCCCCGGCAGGCCGAGCGCCTCCGCCGGCCGTGCCGCCCGCCACGCCCGGCCGTCGCGCGCGGGGTGCCCGGGCCGGCCGGCGAAGGGGGGACCCGCACGCCGTGGCTGCGGCGGCTCCCAGCCGGTAGGCAGGGGGCGGGCGCGAGGACGAGGGGGGCACGTGGCGATCGACCGGGCGGGCTTGGCGGAGTTCCTGCGGCGGCGCCGTGCGTCGCTGCAGCCGGCGGACGTCGGACTCGCGCCGGGGCAGCGCCGGCGCACGGCCGGGCTGCGCCGCGAGGAGGTGGCCGCGCTGTGCCACATGTCGACCGACTACTACGCACGGCTGGAGCAGGAGCGCGGGCCCCGGCCGTCGGAGCAGATGGCGGCAGCGCTGGCGCAGGGGCTCCACCTGGGCCTGGACGAGCGCGACCACCTGTTCCGCCTCGCCGGGCACGCGCCCCCCGCCCGCGGGGCCTCCGGTGACCACATCGGCCCCGGCCTGCTCAGGGTCTTCGACCGCCTGCACGACACGGCCGCCGAGATCGTGACCGAGCTCGGCGAGACACTGCGCCAGACGCCCCTGAGCGTGGCGCTCAGCGGCGACCTCACCGCCCACACGGGCCCGTCGCGCAGCATCGGCTACCGCTGGTTCACCGATCCCGCGACCCGCGCCCGCTACGCCCCCGAGGACCACGAGCACCTCACCCGGCTGTTCGCCTCGGGCCTGCGACGGGTCGTGACCCTGCGTGGCCCGGGGTCCCGAGCCGCCGAGCTGGTCGACCTGCTGGCGGACGACCCGGGCTTCCGCAGGGCCTGGGACGCGCACGAGGTCGGCGTCCGGGTCGGCGAGGTCAAGCGCCTGGTGCACCCGGCGGTCGGCCGGCTGGAGCTGTCCTGCCAGTCGCTGGTGGACCCCGAGCAGTCGCACCACCTGCTCGTGTACATCGCGACCCCGGGCAGCGAGAGCCACGAGAAGCTGGAGCTGCTGTCGGTCCTGGGCGCGCGGGCCGCGGGCTGACCCGCACGCGCGAGCGCCCGGCCCCGCGAGGGGACCGGGCGCTCGGTGCGCGGGGGCGGTCAGCCCTTGCGGCTGCTGATCTCCTGCGTGAGGGCCGGGACGACCGTGTTGAGGTCGCCGACGAGGCCGAAGTCGGCCAGCTCGAAGATCGGCGCCTCGGGGTCCTTGTTGATGGCGACGATCGTCTTGCTGGTCTGCATGCCGGCGCGGTGCTGGATGGCGCCGGAGATGCCCACCGCGATGTAGAGCTGCGGCGAGACGGTGCGGCCGGTCTGGCCGACCTGCGCCTGGTGGGGGTACCAGCCGGCGTCGGTCGCGGCGCGCGAGGCGCCGACGGCTGCGCCGAGGGAGTCGGCGAGCGCCTCGATGACCGAGAAGTTCTCCGGCGAGCCGACGCCGCGGCCACCCGAGACGACGATCGCGGCGTCGCCGAGGTCGGGGCGGCCGCCCTTGTCCTCGACGACCGACTCGACGACCTTGGCGGCCTTGTCGCTGTCGCTGAACGTCGCCGAGACCTGCTCGACGGTGCCGGCGGCGGGCGCCTCGGACGGCGTGGTGCTGTTCGCGCGGACCGTGATGACCGGCGTGCCGGTGGCCACCTTGGACTGCACGACGACCGCGCCGCCGAACACTGGCTGCTCGGCCTGGAGCTCGGCGGTGACGCCGACGGCGTCGGTGATCAGGCCGCTGCCGGTCTTGACCGCGACGCGGGCGGCGATCTCCTTGCCCTCGGCGTTGCTCGGGAGCAGCACCGCGGCCGGCGACGCCGAGCCGACGAGCTGCGCGAGCACGGCGGCCTTCGGCGCGACGAGGTAGCCGTCGAGCTCCTCGGCCTCGCTCACGTAGACCTTCTCGGCGCCGTACGCGGCGACCTTCTCGGCGGCCGCGGACGCGCCCTTGCCGAGCACGACCGCGGACGGCGTGCCCAGCTCGCGGGCGAGCGTGAGCAGCTCGTAG
>CANKBT010000375.1 GCA_947479995.1 Frankiaceae bacterium
CCGCCGCCGAGGAGGCCGCCGCCCGGGCCGCCGCCGAGGCCGCCGAGCGCGCGAAGGCCGAGCGGGCCGCCGCCGAGGAGCGCGCCCGCGCCGAGCGGGCCGCCTCCGGCGCCTGCCCCGCGCCGACCGCCACCTTCAGCGACACCTGGGGCGCCTCGCGCTCCGGCGGCCGGGCCCACCAGGGCACCGACATGATGGCCGACAGCGGCGACCCGGTCTACGCCGTGGCCGACGGCGTGGTGCGCACGGCCTCGAGCAGCAACGGCGGCATCTCGCTCTACCTCGACGGCGACGACGGCGACGAGTACTTCTACGCCCACAACTCCGAGAACCTCGTGCGCAGCGGCGAGCGCGTGCAGGCGGGCGACCTCATCGCCCGCGTCGGCGCCACCGGCAACGCGAGCGCCAGCGCCCCGCACCTGCACTTCGAGCTGCACCCCGGCGGCGGCGCCCCGGTCAACCCGTACGCCTTCCTGCGGCGGATCTGCTAGCCGCTCAGAACCAGCGCTCGAGCACCTGCGCGACGCCGTCCTCCTCCACCGAGGCGGTGACCTCGCCGGCGGCCTCGCGCACCTCGGGGTGCGCGTTGCCGACGGCGACCGAGCGGCCGGCCCAGGCCAGCATCGGCAGGTCGTTGGGCATGTCGCCGAAGGCGATGACGTCCGCGGCCTCGACGCCGAGGTCGCCGGCCAGCGCGGCGAGCCCGGACGCCTTGGTGACGCCGGCGGCGCTGATCTCGAGCAGGCCGTCGACGCTGCTGTGGGTGAGCGTCGCCCGGTCGCCGACCGCCTCGCGGGCGGCGGCGAGCAGCGCGTCCGGGCCCATGCCGGGGTGGCGGGCGAGCAGCTTGACGACGCCCCCGTCGAGCAGCTGCTCGAGCTCGCCGGTGCGGGCGCCCGGGTGCTGCATCGAGGGCACGTAGCGCTCCTCGTGGCCGAAGCGCTCGTCGCCGCGCTCGACGGCGAAGGCGAGCTCGGGCAGCGCCTCGCGCAGGGCGGCGGCGACCTCGCCGGCGACCTCGGCGGTGAGCAGGCTGCGGCTCACGACCTCCTCGCGGTGCAGGTCGTAGACGAGCGCGCCGTTGGCGCAGACGGCCAGGCCGCGGTGCCCGGTCTCCTCGCTGATGGTCGCCATCCACCGCGGCGGGCGGCCGGTGACCATGACGAACGGGACGCCCGCCTCCTCGACCCGCCGCAGCACCTGCACCGTGCGCGGCGAGACCGAGCCGTCGCGGCGCACGAGCGTGCCGTCGAGGTCGGAGGCGACCAGCAGCGGGGCGCTCACGGCTGCGGCACCAGCGTCGTGCGCCCGCCGAGGTACGGCTGGAGCGCGGCCGGCACCCGCACGGACCCGTCGGCCTGCTGGTGCACCTCGAGCAGCACCGCGATGGTGCGGCCGACCGCGCACAGCGTGCCGTTGAGCGTGGCGACCGGGCCGGTGCCGCGACCGCGCACGCCCAGGCGGCGGGCCTGGAAGGTCGTGCAGTCCGAGGTGCTCGTCAGCTCCAGCCAGCGCTCCTGGCTGGGCAGCCACGCCTCGCAGTCGTACTTGCGGGCCGCCGAGCTGCCGAGGTCGCCGGCCGCCACGTCGATGACGCGGAACGGCAGCTCCAGCGCCTGCAGGAAGGCCTTCTCGTGCTCCAGCAGCCGCTGGTGCTCGGCGACGGAGTCGGCCGGGTCGACGTAGGCGAACATCTCGACCTTGTCGAACTGGTGCACGCGGATGATCCCGCGCGTGTCCTTGCCGTACGAGCCGGCCTCGCGCCGGAAGCAGGAGCTGAAGCCGGCGTACCGCCGCGGCAGCACGTCGAGCACCTCCCCCGCGTGGTACGCCGCGAGCGGCACCTCGGAGGTGCCGACGAGGTAGAGGTCGTCGCGCTCGAGCCGGTAGACCTCCTCCGCGTGGGCGCCGAGGAAGCCGGTGCCCTCCATCGACTCGGGCTTGACCAGGGTCGGCGTGATGACGGGCGTGAAGCCCGCCTCCACCGCCCGGGCCATCGCCAGGTTGACCAGCGCCAGCTCGAGCAGCGCCCCGTCGCCGACGAGGAAGGCGAAGCGCGAGCCGCTCACCTTGGCGCCGCGCTCGGTGTCGATGGCGCCCAGCCTCGCGCCGACGTCGAGGTGGTCCTTGACCGGGAAGCCGTACGCCGGCACCTCGCCGACCTGCTCGAGCACGACGAAGTCCTGCTCGCCGCCAGGCGGGGCGCCGGTGACGACGTTGGGCACGGCGAGGTGGGCGCGCCGCAGCGCCTCCTCGGCGGCCGCCTGCTCCACCTCGGCCCGCGCGACCTGCTCCGACAGCCCCGTCGCGCGCGCCCGCGCCTCGTCGGCCTGCGCCTGCAGCGACGGGTCCTTCCGGGCGGCGCCCATGGCTCGGCCGACGGCCTGGCTCGCGGTCTTGAGCTCGGCCCGGGCGGCGTCGGCCCGGGTCACCGCCGCGCGCCGCGCCTCGTCGGCCGCCAGCAGCGCGTCGACGAGCGCCGGGTCGTCGCCGCGGGCGCGCTGGCTGGCGCGCACCGCCTCGGGGTCCTCGCGCAGCAGCCGCAGGTCGATCACCCGCTCGACGCTACCGGCGGGGGTCGCCGCGGGGGCGGGTGCGTGCCGGGCGCTACGCCTTCTGCTCCCGCCCCGGAAGCAGAACGCGCAGCCCCCCGCACCCGGGTGTCCGAGCCGTCCCCGGCGGGGCAGGATGGCCGCGTGGAGGGGTGCGTGTTCTGCGGGGTCGTCGCGGGGGCGCTGCCCGCGCACGTGGTGCACGAGGACGCGCGCACGCTCGCCTTCCTCGACCTGCGGCCGGCCTGCCGCGGGCACACGCTGGTCGTGCCGAAGGCCCACGTGGAGCACCTGTGGGACGCCGACGCCGAGACCGCCGCCGCGGTCATGCGCACGGCCCACGAGGTCGCCGCGCTGCTGCGCGACCGGCTGCACCCCGACGGCCTGACGCTGCGGCAGAACACCGGCGAGGCGTCCGGCCAGGTCGTCCCGCACCTGCACCTGCACCTCGTGCCGCGCTGGCACGGCGACGGCACGATCGGCTGGCCGTGGCCGCCGCCCGAGCACGTCGACCTGCCGGGGCTGCTGGCCGAGCTGCGGGGCTGAGGC
>CANKBT010000376.1 GCA_947479995.1 Frankiaceae bacterium
CGGCCGGCTAGCCGCCCACCAGCGCGCCGTCGCGCAGCTCGACGACCCGGTCGGCCAGCTCCACCAGCGCCGGGTCGTGGGTCGCGACGACGGCGGTGGTGCCCTCGCTGCGCACCACCGCGCGCAGCAGCTCGAGCACCGCGCGCCCCGTCTCGGAGTCGAGCTGGCCGGTGGGCTCGTCCGCGATGAGCACGGCCGGGCGGTGCACGAGCGCGCGCGCCAGCGCGACCCGCTGCTGCTGCCCGCCGGACAGCTCGCCCGGCCGCTGCTCGGCGTGCGCGCGCAGGCCGACCAGCGCGAGCGCGAGGTCGACGCGCTCCTCGCGCTCGGCGGGCGGCGTGCGGTGCAGCCGCAGCGGCACGCCGACGTTCTCGCGCGCGGTGAGCAGCGGGAGCAGGCCGAACGACTGGAACACGAAGCCGGTGCGCCGGGCGCGCAGCGCGAGCAGCGCGTCGGGCGACAGGGCGCCCAGCTCGGCGCCCTCCAGCGCGACGGTGCCCGACGTCGGCGCGTCGAGGCCGCCGAGGCAGTTGAGCAGCGTCGTCTTGCCCGAGCCGGAGCGCCCGCGCACGACGAGCAGCTCCCCGCGCCGCACGTCGAGGTCGACGCCGCGCAGGGCGTGCACCGCCAGCTCGCCCCTGCCGTACGTCATGCGCACGCCGCGCGCGCGCAGCACGACGCCGTCGTCGGCCCCCGGTGCCGCTCCCGCGTCAGCCACGCCGCTCCCCCTCCGGCCACACCCCGACGTGGTCGCTCTCCAGCTCGAGGCGCACGCGCCCGGACAGGTCGAGGGCCTCGGTGTAGGCGCGCGGCAGCTGCAGCCGGCCGGCCCGGTCGAGCACCGCGTACTCCTCGGCGACGACGCGCTCCACGCCGTCGACGCCCGTCTCGGTGCGCCGCAGCACCTCGGTCGAGGTGCGGCCGTCGCGGATGGCGATGGTGCGCGACACCTGCGTCGCGACCTGCGCGTCGTGCGTGACGACGACGACCGTGCTGCCGAGCTCGGCGTTGACGCGCCGCAGCGCGGCGAAGACCTCCCCGGCGGTCGCGGTGTCGAGCTCGCCGGTGGGCTCGTCGGCCAGCAGCACGCGCGGGTCGTTCGCGACGGCCACGGCGATGGCGACGCGCTGCTGCTCGCCGCCCGACATCTCGCGGGGCGTGCGGTCGCGGCAGTGCGCGACGCCGAGCAGCGCGAGCAGCTCGGCCACCCGCGCCGCGCGGCCGCGCCGCGGGGCCCGGGCGGCGGCGAGCGGCAGCGCGACGTTCTGCGCGGCGGTGAGGTAGGGCAGCAGGTTGCGCGCGCTCTGCTGCCAGACGAAGCCGACGACCGCGCGCCGGTAGCGCAGCCGCTCGGCGCGGGTCAGCCGGCCGAGCTCCTGCCCGGCGACGCGGGCGGTGCCGGCGGTCGGCTCGTCGAGGCCCGACAGGATGCCCAGCAGCGTGGACTTGCCGCTGCCCGAGGCGCCGACGACCGCGACCAGCTCGCCGCTGCGCACGCGCAGGTCGACGCCCTGCAGCGCCGTCACCTCGACGGCGCTGTCGCCGCTGCCGGTGCGGTAGACGCGCACCAGCCCCTCGCAGACGACGGCGTCGCCGCTGTCGTCGGCGCGCGGCCGGCGGGACGCCGCCCGCTCCAGCGAGCCCAGGTCCCTCGCGTGCTCGGTGCTCACCGCTCCTCCTCCCCCACGCGCAGTGCGGTGCCGAGGCGCCGGCGGCGCTCGACCGTGCCGGTGACGAGCGCGGCGAGCGCCGCGCCCACGACCAGGGTGCCCGCCAGCGCCGCCGTGGCGGCGGCGTCGACGGCGGTGCGCGGCGCGAGCGCGCCGCCGGTGAACGGCCGCAGGTCGACGGCCGGGCCGAGCAGCGGGCCGAGCGCGAGCCCGAGCGCCGTGCCCCCCAGCACCGCGACGAGCACGAGCGGGCCGACCTCGGCGAGCAGCAGCGCGGTGCGGGTGCGCCCGCCGACGCCCAGCGTGCGCAGCACGGCCAGCTGCCGAGCGCGACCCGGCGCGCTGCGCACGACCGCGAGCAGCAGCGCCAGCACCGCGAGCGCCAGCGACGCCAGCACGCCGAGGCGGAAGGCCTGCTCCGTGCCGCCGACGAGCGGGTCGGACGCGAGCACCCGCCGCAGGTCCTCGCGCACGACCGCGGTGGCGCGGGGGCCGAGGGCGCCCGGCGCGGCGCGCACGTCGCCGCCGACGACGAGCAGGCCGTCGGGCCGCCCGCCGGTCGGGGAGCGCTCGGCCAGCAGCGGGAGCGGGACGACGACGAAGGCGCCGTCGAGCCCCGGGAACGCCTCGGCGGTGGCGACGGCGCGCACCGACAGGCTGCTCGCGCCGGTGAGGTCGAGCGGCAGGTCGCGGTCGCGCAGCAGGGCCGCGGTGCCCGGGTCGACGAGCGCGGGAAGCACGTCGCCGTCGGCGGACGCGGCGGCGAGGGCCCGCAGCCCGCCGACGTCGACGGGCGCGCCGCGCAGGGCGTCGGCGTAGGCCGCGGGGTCGACGGCGCGCACGGCCACCCCCCGGCGGCCGGCCGACTGCGAGACGACGTCGCCCTCGCTGGTGCGCACCGGCACGACGGTGCCCCCCGTGGCGGCCCGCACCGCGTCGACGTCCGCGGGCAGGAGCCCGCCGACCTCGAGCGCGACGTCGGCGCCGACGCGCTGCCACGAGGCGTCGCCCTGCCCGGCGCGGACCGTCTCGGCGACGCCGGCGGCGTAGACCGAGAAGGCGAGCGCGAGCAGCAGCACCACGAGCGGCAGGGCGCTCGTCAGCGCCGCCCGGGCGGCGGACGTCAGCGCGACGAAGGGCCCGAGCCCGCGGGCCCGGCGGCCGAGCAGCGCCAGCGGGCGCACGACGAGCGGGTAGGCGCGCAGCGCCACGACGCCCGCGGCAAGGCCGAGCAGCACGGGCACGGCCGACAGCAGCGGGTCGGTGCCGCCCCCGGCGGTGAGCCCGCGGCGGCGCAGCAGGACGGCGGCGACGACGGCCGCGACGAGCACGCCCGCCTCGGCGAGCCGTCGCCGGGAGCGCGCGAGCCGCCCGGGCGCGGTGCGGCCGGGCGCCCGGCCGGTGGCGGCGCCGAGGGCGGGCAGGGCGACC
>CANKBT010000377.1 GCA_947479995.1 Frankiaceae bacterium
CCCGCGGGGCGCCCCGGCGGCGGGGCGCCGCGTGAGCTCACGCCGTCTCGACGCCCGCCAGGCGGCGGCCGCGGTGGGCCGCCAGGCGCTCGGCCTGCTCCTGCACGCCCTGCTGCGCCGCGCGCGGCAGCGGCCGCCAGGGCGTCACGACGACCCGGAGGTCGCGCCCGGCCGCCCGCGGCCGCCAGGTGCCGACCAGCTCGGCGCCGTGCAGCACGGCACCCGGCCGGCCGAGCACCGGCCACAGCTCCCTCGCCCGCGCCGGGTCGGGCACGAGCGTCGCGCGGTCGCGGCCCTGCAGCAGCAGGTCGTACGGCCCGAGCAGGCGCGTGCCGCCCGGCGGGTCGGCCGCCAGGTCGTCGACGTCGCCGGCCAGCAGGCTGCGCGCCTCCCCGTCGACGACGACCTCCACGGCGTCCTCGGGCCAGCGGGCGCGCACCTCGGCGAGCGGCGCGTCGACGTGGGCCGCGACCTGCTTCGGGGTGCACGGGCCGAGCAGGTGCAGCACGGCGCGCACGGGCTCGTGGCGCGGCTCGGGAGCGGCGGCGGGGTGCAGGCCCGGCACCGGCGCCAGCACCGGCGGGGAGGTGCCCGGCAGCAGCTCCAGCCCGGCGGCCAGCGCGGCCAGCCGGAAGGGCTGCTCGTACGGGTGCGTGGCCGCGCAGGCCCGGCAGTCCCGCAGGTAGGGCGCCGGCATGCGCGCGGTGAGCGCCGTCGACAGCGCTCCCTTGGGGGTCGGCTCCCGCACGAGCTCGCGCTGCGCGGCGGCCAGCGCGTCGAGGGCCTGCCGCACCGGGATGCCGGCCGCCTTGAGGGGCTTGGCCGCGTCGAAGACCCGCTTCGCGGCGTCGGCGTCCGACCACGGGCGCACGGCGGCGGCGACAGACGGCAGGTCGGCGCGCCGGTAGGCATGCGGGGCGCCCCGCAGCGTCCAGGCCCGCACCAGCGGGTCGGCGGCGCCCGGCGCGCCCGCGGCCGGCGCGAGCGCGGCGGCGTCGAGCCCGCGCAGGGCGAGCGCCCACGCCGCGCCGTCCGGCCCGGTCTCCTGCACGCCGAGGTCGAGCACCGCCGTGTCGTCGACGGTGCCCGTGCCCGGGGCGCGGTCGAGCTATGCACCCGCACGCGGCGGGCGAGCACCTGCGCGCGCGTGGCCTGCACCGCGGGCGGTCAGCCCGGGTAGTGCCGCAGCTCCGGCCCGGTGTAGACCTGGCGCGGGCGGCCGATCTTGGTCGCCGGGTCGGCGATCATCTCGCGCCACTGCGCGACCCAGCCGGGCAGCCGGCCGAGGGCGAACAGCACCGTGAACATCGGCGTCGGGAAGCCGAGCGCCTTGTAGATGACGCCCGTGTAGAAGTCGACGTTCGGGTAGAGCTTGCGCTGCACGAAGAAGTCGTCGGCCAGCGCGGCCTCCTCGAGCTCCATCGCCAGGTCGAGCAGCGGGTCGGGCTTGGCGAGCGAGTCGAGCACGTCCTTGGCGACCTTCTTCACGATGGCCGCGCGGGGGTCGTAGTTCTTGTAGACGCGGTGGCCGAAGCCCATGAGCTTGACGCCCGGCTCCTTGGCCTTGACCCGCTCGACGAAGCGGCCGACGTCGCCGCCGTCGTCCTGGATGCCCTGCAGCATCTCGAGCACCGCCTGGTTGGCGCCGCCGTGGAGCGGGCCGAACAGCGCGGCCACGCCGGCCGACACCGAGACGAACAGGTTGGCGTGCGAGGAGCCGACCATGCGCACCGTCGACGTCGAGCAGTTCTGCTCGTGGTCGGCGTGCAGCAGGAACAGCAGGTTGAGCGCCTTGCTGGCGACCGGGTCGACCTCGTACTCCTCGGCGGGGACGCCGAAGGTCATCCGCAGGAAGTTGTCGACGTAGCCCAGGCTGTTGTCCGGGTAGAGGAACGGCTGCCCGACCGACTTCTTGTAGGCGTAGGCCGCGATCGTCGGCATCTTGGCGAGCAGCCGGACCGTCGACATCTCCACGTGCTCGGGGTCGAACGGGTCGAGGCTGTCCTGGTAGAAGGTCGACAGCGCGCTGACGGCGGAGCTGAGCACGGCCATCGGGTGCGCGTCGGTCGGGAAGCCGCCGAAGAACTCGCGGAAGTCCTCGTGCAGCATCGTGTGCTTGCGGATCTTGCGCTTGAACTCGCTCAGCTCGTCCTCGGTCGGCAGCTCGCCGTAGATGAGGAGCCACGCCACCTCGAGGAAGCTGGCCTTCTCGGCGAGCTCCTCGATCGGGTAGCCGCGGTAGCGCAGGATGCCGGCGTCGCCGTCGATGTAGGTGATCTCCGACGTGCACGAGCCGGTGTTGACGAAGCCCGGGTCGAGGGTCACCAGGCCGGTCTCGGCCAGCAGCTTGGGGATCTCGACGCCGTCGGAGCCCTCGGTCGCCTGTCGGATCGACAGCGGGAGGGTGCCTCCGGGGTGCTGGAGCGCTACGTCCGACATGCGGGTCGCCTTCCGGTCGGGAGGGAGGGGTCGAGCGGGGTGCCCCCATCCTGTCCGACCGGTCCGCGCGGCGACCAGCCAGGTCCGGTCGGGCCGCGGTGCGCCGGCGCGCGGGCGCTCAGGCCGCGGCGCCGGCCCGGGCGCTCATGGTGCGGCCGTAGCCGGTGTCGAAGGCGACGCGCAGCAGCTGGCGCGCCTGGCGGTCGGTGCGGCGGCGCAGCCGGCGCCAGCGGGCGAAGGCCGCGGCGGCCGCCTCGGCGTCGCCGGTGAGGTCGGCGGCGGCGAGCGCGCCGCCCACCTGCGCGGCCTCGAGCAGCGCCTCGCGCGAGACGGCGCTCGCCCGCGGCGCGCTGGTCGCGACCCCGTGGTCCGGGGCCGTGCGGGTGCCGGTGCGGGTGCGGCCGCTCGTGCTCGTGCGGGCGGTCGTCGGGGTGGTCGTGCGAGGGGTGGTCGTGCGGGGGGTGGTCGTGCGGGTCATGGGGTCCTCCGTGCCGTCCCGCGCCGGCGGCCGGCCCGGGGAGGGCGGCGCCACGGCGGGCGGCGGTGCGTGCCCGGGGTGCGGGCGGTGAGCGGTCGGGGTCCGGCCCCTGGGCCGCCTCGGGGGGCGGCCCGGCGCGGGCGCGGGTCCTGCCGGCCGGTGCGGCGGCCG
>CANKBT010000378.1 GCA_947479995.1 Frankiaceae bacterium
ACGAGCACGACGTCGACGCCGAGGGCCTCGATGAGGTCGGCGCGGTAGCGCTGCGTGCTCAGCAGCGCCGGGTGGCTGCCGGGGCGCACGACCTCGAGCGGGTGCGGGTCGAAGGTGCACACGACGCTCGGCACGCCGAGCTCGGCGGCGCGGGCGACCGCGCGGCCGATGATCTGCTGGTGCCCGCGGTGCACGCCGTCGAAGGTGCCGATGGTGAGCACGCAGCGGCCCCAGTCGGAGGGGACGTCCGCGGTCCCGCGCCAGCGCTGCACGCGGCTCACACTAGTGAGCGGGCGGCCTCCGCGCGCACGCGCCGGGCGGTGCGCAGGCCGTCGGCGTCGACGCCGTGGACGATGCTGCTGTCGAGGCGCGACTGCCACGGCAGGCCCATCCAGTGCAGCCCCGGCACCGGCGAGGCGCCGCGGTCGTGGACCGGGTCGCCGGCGGTGTCGAGGGCCCCCTCGACGGCCACCCAGCCGTACGACGCGTGGAAGCCGGTGCACCACAGGACGGCGTCGGCGACGAGGCGGCTGCCGTCGGCGAGGACCAGGGCGCGGCCCTCCGCCCCGACGACGCGCGACGGGCGCAGGTCGAGCTCGCCGCGGCGCAGCGGGCCGACGAGCTCGCGGCCGAAGACGGCGTCGCCGCGGCGCCGGACCCAGCGCGACAGCCGGCCGTCGGCGTCGGCCCCGAGCACCCCGAGCGCCGACATCCAGCGGTAGCTCGTCACGCCGAGCAGGTGGCTCGGGACGAACCACGGCTCGCCGGGCGTGACGAGCACGACGCGGCGCGAGGTGCGCAGCTCGAGCGCGAGCTGCGCGGCGGAGTTGCCGCCGCCGACGACGGCCGTGACGGCGCCCGGCAGGTCCGACGGCCGGCGGTAGTCGTGGGAGTGCCGCTGCACCACCGAAGCGTCGAGCCCGGCCGCCGCGGCGGGCACGTGGGGGTCGCCGAACGGCCCGGTGGCGAGCACGACCTGGCGGGCGCGGACCGGCCCGGCCGGGGTCTGCGCGCAGAAGCCCTGCCCGTCGCGGACGAGCCGCGTGACGCGCGCGCCGGTCTCGACCGGCACGTCGAGGCGCGCCGCGTAGGCCTGCAGGTAGGCGGCCATCTCCAGGCGGTCGGGCGACTCCCCCGGCCCGGCCGGGAACGGCAGGCCGGGCAGCGCGCTCCAGCGGCGCGGCGTGAACAGCCGCAGCGAGTCCCAGCGGCCGCGCCAGCTGTCGCCGACCCGCTCGCCCGCGTCGAGCACCCGCACCGACAGCCCGGGCGCCTCGCGGCGCAGGTGGTGCACGGTGCCGAGGCCCGCCTGGCCGGCGCCGACGACCAGGACGTCGACCGGGTCGGCCGGGGCGGTCACCGCTCGGCGTAGCGCCGGCTGCGCACCTCGACGAGGGGCAGCAGGGTGCGCAGCTGCGCGTTCTCGAGCGGGTCGAGCACGCTGTGCTGCACGCACGCCGGGACGATCGATCCGTCCTCGGGGTGGGCCATCGCGTAGTGGCAGGCCTGCAGGCGCTCCTGCACGCTGCGCTGGTGCGGGTCGTCGCTGACGACGCCCTGCTGCATGAGCTCCCACGCCGGCGCGACGTCGGCGGCGTCCATGAACGAGTGCATCACCAGCGTCACGGGCTTGACCCCCGAGCGCACCAGCTCGCGGGCGCCGACGCGGCGGACGGCGCGCACGGCCCAGCCGAGCGCGAGCGGCACCGACGAGGGGTGGGCCGCCACCGCGCGGGCGACCTGCGCGGCGACCTCGCGCTTCGGCGGGCCGGTGAAGGAGATGCTGCCGAGCACCTCGAAGAACGCGTCGCGCACGCGCAGGTCGCGCGGGTCGCTGCCGTCGAGCACCGGGTGCCAGCGCTCGCCGACGAAGGCGCCGTACGCCGTGCGGTTGCAGCGCACGTCGCCGTGCTCGAAGACGCGGAAGTCGACCCGGTTGCCGGCACCGCGCTCGATCTCGGCCCACACGGCGTCACCGGTGGTGTCGCGGTACTCGCCGTGCCAGCGCCGGTCGTCGCCGAGGAAGGCGGCGGGCTGGAAGGACAGCATCCCGTAGCCCATGCGCCCGGCCGACCGCACGACGTGCGCGACCTGGTCGAGGTTGGCCGGCGTGACGGTCATGTTGTGCGCGAGGAACGAGCTGACGCCGTACGCCTGCTTCAGCCGCTTGACCTGCTGCGCGAAGCGCTGGCGGTAGGGGTCGAGGCTCTTCTCGTCCGGCGGCCGGGCGATGCCGCGGCGGCCGTACATCTGCATGTCGAAGTGCGCGGCGAACGAGACGCGGTCGAAGCGCTTCTTGCCGTCCTTGCCGAGCACGAGGCGCTCGAGGTAGTCGTCGTCGACGTCGCCGTGCGTGAAGCTCATGGGCTCGCGGCCGGCGTCGCGCATGACCTGCAGCGTCTCGGCGTGGTCGTCGGGGTCGAGCAGGCTGACCTCGCCGCCGATGAGCTGGGCGTGCGCCCGCGGGCCGCGCAGCGTGCGCAGCAGGCCCATCTGGGCACGGACGTTCTCGATGGTGTGCGGGCCGTCGACGGCGACCTTGTTGGCGTCGCGCGAGTGGTAGCAGGGCGTGCAGGCCAGGTTGCACCGCGGGAAGACGCCGTGGGTGCCCTCGCAGCCCACGCCGTGGCGGCCGAGCACCTGCCCGGGGGTCTTGACGATGTCCGGGAGCCCCTCCCAGCGGCGCGCCATCGCGGCGCGGAACTCCTCGTCGACGGGGCGCGTGCGGCGCTCCCAGTCGCGCAGACGGGCCAGCAGCGTCATGGGCAGGGTCCTCCGGGGCAGGCTGTCGGTGGGTCTCCAGGGAAGCACGCCCGGCCGGGCGCCGCCCCGGGCCTCGGGAGGAGCGCGCGTGACGTACGACCTGCTGGTGGTGGGCGGCGGGACGGCCGGCCTGGTCGGTGCCCGGACCGCGGCCTCGTTCGGCGCCCGGGTGCTGCTCGTGGAGCGCCACCGCTTCGGCGGCGACTGCCTCTGGACCGGCTGCGTGCCCTCCAAGTCCATGCTCGCCGCGGCCGAGGCGGCGGCGGGCGCCCGGGCGGCCGCGCGCTTCGGCGTCGTCGTCGACGGGGTG
>CANKBT010000379.1 GCA_947479995.1 Frankiaceae bacterium
GAGGTCTTCGCCAAGACCTCGGGCAGCAAGGGCATGCAGCTGGCCTGCCGGGCGCCGGGGGCCGACACCAGTGCGGTCGCGCGGGCGCTGGCCGAGGCGCTGGAGCGGGCCGAGCCCGACCTCGTCGTCAGCCGCATGACCAAGGCCCTGCGGCCGGGCAAGGTGCTCGTCGACTGGTCGCAGAACAACCCGGCCAAGACGACCGTGAGCGTCTACAGCCTGCGGGCCCGCCCTCTGCAGACCGTCTCGACGCCGGTCACCTGGGACGAGGTCGAGGCCTGCCGGGCACCCGAGGACCTGCGCTTCACCACCGACGACGTGCTCGCCCGCGTCGAGGAGCACGGCGACCTCTGGGCGGCGCTGGCCTGACCCGCGGTCAGCGCAGCAGCGCGCCGACCGGGCTGTCGTCGAGCGCGGCCAGCAGCTCGGCCGTGTTGCCGTAGACCGCGGCGGGGTCCTCCTGGCGCAGCTCGGTCTCGCCGATGCCGCCGCCGAGCAGGGCGACGCACCCGACGCCGGCGGCCCGCGCCGCGCGCACGTCGTAGACGGTGTCGCCGACCATGACAGCGCGCTCGGCCGGGACGCCCGCGGCCTCGAGCGCGGCCCGCACGATGTCCGGCGCCGGCTTGCTCTGCGCGACGTCGCCGCTGTTGACGACCGCGTGCACGTGCGCGTCGACGTCGAGCACGCGCCGGAAGTCCTCGACGTCCTCGGGCGCTCCGCTGGTCGCCAGCACCACGCGCAGCCCGCGCTCGGCGCAGGTCCGCACGAGGTCGCGGGCGCCGTGGAACGGGACCATGCGCGCGCGCAGCGGCGCCCAGCGCTCGGCGTGGCCGTCGACGACGGCGTCGTCGTCGTGCCCGAGCAGCGTGCGCACGAGGTCGTCCGAGCCCCGGCCGATCGCCCGGTGCACGTCGAAGCACGACACCTCGTGGCCGCGGGCGAGGAAGGACTCCCACCACGCGATCACGTGCAGGTAGTTGGTGTCGACGAGGGTGCCGTCGACGTCGAGCAGGACGGCAGCGGGTGTCGTGGTCGGCATGCATCCCCGGCTACCCGGGCAAGGACCACGCACCCGCCAGGCAGAGGAGCACCGACGTGACCGGCATCGCCCCCCGCGAGCTGACCGACGAGAAGCTCGAGCGCGAGCTCGCGCACCTGCACGAGACCCGGCACGACACCTTCCTGCACGGCAGCGAGGACGCGCTGGCCTTCCACAGCACCCGCACCGCGGAGCTGGAGGAGGAGTACCTGCGCCGCAACCCCGACCGCGTCGTCGACGCCCGCCGCACCCGCGTCGGCTCGCGCGAGCTGGCGGGCCAGGAGTGAGCGTCGACCCGGCCGGCGAGGCCACCCCGGAGGACGTGCAGGAGCAGCGCGCGGCCGTCGACCCCGACGCGCCCGCCGCGCCCGTGACCGCCGACGTCGAGGCCGACCCGGCCGACGTCGCCGAGCAGGCGGCGGCGGTGCCCGAGGGCGCCGCCGAGGACGAGCAGCGCTGACGGGGCCGACCCGCCGCACGACCGCTGTGGCAGTGTCCACCGGGTGACGACGCTCGACGAGGAGCCCGGCCGGGGGGCGGGACGCGGCACCCGGCTGCCCCGCCAGGCGCGGCGCAAGCAGCTGCTGGGCGCCGCGCAGGAGGTCTTCGTCGCGCAGGGCTACCACGCCGCCGCGATGGACGACATCGCCGAGCGCGCCGGCGTGAGCAAGCCGGTGCTCTACCAGCACTTCCCGGGCAAGCTGGAGCTCTACCTGGCGCTGCTCGACCAGCACGCCGACCGGCTCGTCGAGGCGGTGCGCGAGGCGCTGCAGTCGACGACCGACAACCGGTCGCGCGTCGAGGCCTCCATCACCGCGTACTTCGACTTCGTCGACGGCGACGGCACCGGCGAGGGGGCCTTCCGCCTCGTCTTCGAGAGCGACCTCATGAGCGAGCCCGCGGTGCGCCAGCGGGTCGACCGGATGACGCAGGACTGCGTGCAGGCGATCGCCGCGACCATCGCCCACGACACCGGCTTCCGCGAGGAGGAGGCCGTGCTGCTGTCGGTGGGGCTGTCGGGCATCGCCGAGGTGGGCGCGCGCTGGTGGCTCGCGGGCGAGGGCCGGCTGAGCAAGGAGCGCGCCGTCGAGCTCATGGTCGGGCTGGCCTGGCGCGGCATCTCCGGCGCGCCCCTGCACTCCTGAGCCGCGGGGCCCCTGCGCGGGTTGCGCTGTCGGCGTACGCGCGCGCCGCGTCACGGCGGGCGGGCTAGCCTCGGGTCAGGCCGTTCCGACGACAGGTGGAGGACTCCCGGTGGAGGTCAAGATCGGCGTGCAGTACGCCGTACGCGAGCTCGTGCTCGAGAGCGCGCAGAGCCCCGCGGAGGTCGAGAAGGCCGTGTCCGACGCCCTGCGCGCCGACCTCGGCGTGCTGTCGCTCGTCGACGAGAAGGGCCGGCGCGTGCTCGTGCCCGCCGACAAGCTCGCCTACGTCGAGATCGCCGAGACCGAGCAGCGCCGGGTGGGCTTCGGCGGCCTCTAGCCCCGACGCGGGGCCGGCCGGCCCCAAACGCCGTCCCGCCCGTGCGGGGTGCGCGGTGTCCGGTTCGCCCCGTTCGCGCGGGTCACAGGGCTGTCACAGCGCCCGCCGTGCGGTGCCGCGCCGGGTGGCGCGCCCCCGGACGGGGGACAGCACTCCTCGAACGGGCCCCGAGATCCGGGGCCCCTCACGAGGAGGACCCCATGGGGATCGGCACGATCGTCGCCCTGCTCATCATCGGCCTGGTGGCCGGTTTCATCGCCCGCGCTCTCGTCCCGGGCAAGGACTCCATGAGCGTCGTCCAGACCCTGGTGCTCGGGCTCGTCGGCTCGTTCGTCGGCGGGCTGCTGGGCTACCTGCTCTTCGGCAAGGACGCCTCCGAGGGCGCCTTCCAGCCGAGCGGCCTGATCGGGGCCATCATCGGCTCGGTCATCGCGCTGCTGGTCTACAACGCCGTCACCGGCCGCAAGCACAGCCGCCGCGGCGTGCGCGTCTAGCGCACCCCGCCCGGTCCCGAGGGCCGGCTCCCGCACCGCGGGGGCCGGC
>CANKBT010000380.1 GCA_947479995.1 Frankiaceae bacterium
CGGCCCCGGCCGCCTCCCCCGCGCAGCCCCCGTCGGCCGACACCGAGGCGTCCGGCCGCGCGCAGATCCCGCAGCCCGCCGGCCAGACCAGCGCCCCGGCGCCGGCCTTCGTCGACCAGGCCGTCCGCGCCGCCGCCGACACCACCGTGCGCGGCCGCACCGAGCCGCTGTCGCGCCTGCGCAAGGTCATCGCCTCGCGCATGCGCGAGTCGCTGCAGGTGTCGGCGCAGCTCACCACCGTCGTCGAGGCCGACGTCACGGCGATCGCGCGCCTGCGCGACCAGGCCAAGGGCGACTTCGAGCAGCGCCACGGCACCAAGCTGTCGTTCCTGCCGTTCTTCGCGCTCGCCACGGTCGAGGCGCTGCAGCAGCACCCGGTCGTCAACGCCAGCATCGACGAGCAGGCCGGCACGGTGACCTACCACGGCGCCGAGCACCTGGGCATCGCCGTCGACACCGAGCGCGGCCTGCTCGTGCCGGTGATCCACCACGCGGGCGACCTCAACCTGGGCGGCCTCGCGCGCAAGATCTCCGACCTCGCCGACCGCACCCGCCGCAACGCGGTCACGCCGGACGAGCTGGGCGGCGGCACGTTCACGCTCACCAACACCGGGTCGCGCGGCGCGCTGTTCGACACCCCGATCCTCAACCAGCCGCAGGTCGGCATCCTCGGCACCGGCGCGGTCGTCAAGCGCCCGGCCGTGGTGAGCGACCCGACGCTCGGCGAGGTCGTGGCCGTGCGGTCGATCGCCTACCTGGCGCTCACCTACGACCACCGCATCGTCGACGGCGCCGACGCCGCGCGCTTCCTCGTCACGGTGAAGCAGCGCCTCGAGGAGGGCGACTTCGCCGCCGAGCTCGGCCTGTAGGTGCACCCCGCGCAGCACCTCGCCGCGCTGGCCCTCGAGGCCGGGCGCACGGCCGAGGTGCTGCGCGCGGGGCCGCTCGACGCGCCCGTCGCCGGCTGCCCCGGCTGGGACGTCCGCCGGCTCGCCCTGCACACCGGCGGCGTCCACCGCTGGGCGCTCTCGCGCGTGACCGGCGCGGCGCGCGAGCCCCGCAGCGACCCGCCCGACGTCGCCGCCTGGTACGCCGACGGCGCCGCCCGCCTGCACGCCGCGCTCGCGCTGGCCGACCCCGCCGCGGCGTGCCCCGGCTTCGAGGGCGAGGCGACCGTCGGCTTCTGGGTGCGCCGGATGGCGCGCGAGACCGCCGTGCACCGCTGGGACGCGGACGCCGCCACCGGCGACCCCGCGCCCCTGGACGACGCGCTCGCGGCCGACGGCCTCGCCGAGGTGCGCGACGTCTTCGCCCCGCGGCAGGTCGCCCTCGGCCGCGCCGCCCTCCCGCCGTACGCGCTCCGGCTCACCGACGGCGAGCGCAGCTGGCGGCTCGACGGCGACGGGCCGGAGGTCGAGGTGCGCGGCGCCGCACCGGACCTGCTGCTCCTGCTGTGGGGCCGCCGCCCGGCCGACGACCCGCGCGTCGCCGCGGTGCTGGCCGCCGGCATCGTCCCCTGAGGGCACCGACCCGGCCCCGGGGTCGCGGTCCGCGCGGGCGGGCGCGATGATCGGGACGTGAAGATCGCGGTCACCGGCGCGTCCGGCCTCATCGGCAAGCCCCTCGTCAGCGCCCTGCGCGCCGACGGCCACGCCGTCGTGCGCTTCGTGCGCACGCCCGCCAGCGCGGTGGACGAGCGGCACTGGGACCCGTCCTCGCGCCGGCTCGAGCCGGAGGCCGTCGCCGACCTCGACGCCGTCGTGCACCTCGCCGGCGCGGGCGTCGCCGACAAGCGGTGGACCGACGCGTACAAGCAGGAGGTCCTGCGCAGCCGCGTCGACGGCACCACCGCCGTCGCCCAGGCCGTCGCGGCCGCCCGCGGCTCCGGCGCCGGCCCGTCGGTGCTGCTGTCGGGCAGCGCGATCGGCTACTACGGCGACACCGGCGACCGCCTCACCGACGAGTCGGGCCCGACCGGCGAGGGCTTCCTCGCCGACGTCGTCCGCCAGTGGGAGGCCGCCACCGCCCCCGCCGAGGCGGCGGGCGCGCGCGTCGCGCACCTGCGCACGGGCATCGTGCTGGCGGGCGCCGGCGGAGCGCTCGCCAAGCAGAAGACCGTCGTCAAGGCGTTCCTCGGGGCGCCGCTCGGCACCGGCAAGCAGTGGCAGAGTTGGATCAGCCTGCAGGACGAGGTCGACGCGATCCGCCACCTGCTCACCGCCGACGTCTCCGGCCCGGTCAACCTCGTCGGCCCCGCGCCGGTCACCAACCGCGACTTCACCAAGGCCCTCGGCCGCGCGCTGCACCGGCCGATCACCCCGGTGCCCGTGCCGGGCTTCGTGCTCAAGGGCGTGCTCGGCGAGTTCGCCTCCGAGGGCGTGCTCATCGGCCAGCGCCTCGACCCGCGGGTGCTCCGCGAGAGCGGCTTCGCCTTCGCGCACCGCGACGTCGACAGCGCCCTCGCCGCCTCGCTGTAGGCCGCGCCGCGGCGGACGACCACGGCACCTCCTACGCCACAGGGCGTGCTGCCGCGTGCAGTGATCGCGCTCGCGCCGACGCACTCGGACGCGGGCGACCCGGCCGCTGCGCGATCACTGCACCGCGTACGCCGCCCCGGCGCCCTTTCGCGTGCAGTGATCGCCGCGGAGCCCGCCCCTAGGCCGGTGCCAGCGCGGCGAGGCGCCAGCCGTCGGCGACCGGCACGAGCAGCAGCTCGACCGCCCGCTCGCCGCGGCCGGGGCGCACCTCGACCACGTCGCCGCCGGCGCGCCGCACGGCGTGCGCGGGCAGCAGGTCGACGACGCGCAGGCGCACGCCCGCGGCGTCCTGCGCGAGCACCTCGACGCGGCGCAGCTCGTGCCGCACGCCGTCGGCCGTGAGCCCCTCGGCGGCCAGCCGCGCGACCGCGGCCTCGTCGGCGGCGCGCGCCGCGGTGCCCGGCGCGTGCACGGCGTCGAGCAGGGCGGGGTCGGCGCGGGCGAAGGCGTCGGCGCGCGCCTGGTCGAGCCGGTCGACGGCGGCGCGCCAGTCGACGGC
>CANKBT010000381.1 GCA_947479995.1 Frankiaceae bacterium
CGCCTCGGCCTGCCGCACGGCCCCGCGCCGCACCCCCGCCCCCGTGCCGGCCGCGCTGCGCCTCACGCGCCGCGGTCGCCTCGTGCTGCTGGCGCTGCTGCTCCTCGTCGTCGGCGGCGCGGTGGTCGGCGGCGTCGCCGGCGCCAGCCGGGCCGGCTCGACCGCCTCGCCGGCGGCCGTCACGGCGACGACCGTCGCGCCGGGCGAGACGCTGTGGCAGATCGCGCAGCGCACCGCGCCGCAGCAGGACCCGCGCGACGTCGTGGCGGAGATCCGGGCGCTGAACGGGCTCGCCAGCGGCGAGCTGCGCGCGGGCCAGCAGCTGCTCCTGCCCGCGTAGGGCGCGCGCAGGGGGTGGCGCAAAGCGGACCTTCGGGGCATCCTGGCGTGACGCGCGCCGCACCGGGTCCCCGGGGCGGCGTGCTCCGTCCTCCGCCCCTCCTCGAGGAGAAGCAGTGCGCCTCACGTCCCTCCGGCTGCTCACCGCCGCCGCCCTGACCGCAGGCGTGCTCAGCGCCGCTCCCTCGCAGGCCGCGCCGTCGGCCGGCCTGCTGAGCTCCGGCTCCTACATCGTCACGCTGGCCCCCGGCGTCCCCGTGTCGGGGCTGCTGCAGCAGGTCACCGGCGTGCTCGGCGGCCAGGTCGGCCACGTCTACTCGCACGCCCTCAACGGCTTCTCGGTGCGGCTGCCGGCCGCCGCGGCCGGCGCGCTGTCGGCCCTGCCGGGCGTCGTCGCGGTCGAGCCCGACCGGGTGCTCACGGTCGACGGCACGCAGCCGAACCCGCCGTCGTACGGCCTGGACCGCGTCGACCAGCGCGCCCTGCCGCTGTCGCGCAGCTTCACCACGACCGCGACGGGCGCAGGCGTCACGGCCTACGTCATCGACACCGGCATCCGCACCTCGCACGTCGACTTCGGCGGCCGCGCGGTCTCCGGCTTCGACGCCGTCGACGGCGGCACCGCCGACGACTGCAACGGCCACGGCACGCACGTCGCCGGCACCACGGGCGGCAACGCGTACGGCGTCGCCAAGTCCGTGCGCCTCGTGGCCGTCCGCGTGCTCGACTGCGCCGGCTCCGGGGCCACCTCCGGCGTCATCGCCGGCGTCGACTGGGTGACGGGCAACCACGCGGCCGGCGCCCCCGCCGTCGCGAACATGAGCCTCGGCGGCGGCTCGTCGGCCGCCCTCGACCAGGCGGTCGCCCGCTCGATCGCCGACGGCGTCACCTACGCCGTCGCGGCCGGCAACGACGGCGGCGGCCTGCAGGACTTCCTCGGCCAGTCGAACGCCTGCAACGGCTCGCCCGCCAAGGTGCCCGCCGCGCTGACCGTCGGCGCGACCGACGCGAACGACAACCGCGCGAGCTACTCCAACATCGGGCGCTGCCTCGACCTGTTCGCCCCCGGCTCGGCGATCGCCTCGGCCTGGTCGACCGGCGACACCGCGACCAACACCATCAGCGGCACCTCGATGGCCACCCCGCACGTGGCCGGCGTCGCCGCGCTCTACCTGCAGGGCAACCCCTCGGCCAGCCCGGCCACCGTCGCCTCCGCCATCGTCGGCGGCGCGACCACCGGCGTCGTCAAGGCGCCCGGCTCCGGCTCGCCGAACCGCCTGCTGTTCAGCAGCTACTAGCCCCACGCGCGTCCCGGAGGGCGCCGCACCTGCTTCACGGTGCGGCGCCCTCCGGCGTGTGCGGGGGCGAGTGCTCGGCTGGCGCTGATCGGGGGAGCGCGCAGTGATTACGTGCGGTGGCCCAGAGATCACGCGTGTGGGCGGCCGGGGGAGGGTGGTCGGGCGTCTGTGCGGGGTTGCGCGCCGCAGTGATCGTCCGCTCGGCTCGCACCGGTCGTGATCACTGCACCCGGCGGCGCGGCCGGTGTGCGAGCCGGTGCAGTCACAGCCCTCCAGCACCCGGATGGCCGTCCACAGGTCGCCCCCGCTGTCCGGTACCTCCCGATACTGTGCGCCCGTGCGCGCCAGGGGAGTGGGTCTGCTGCTGGCGGCGACGCTCGCCGTCGCCGGGTGCGCGGACGAGTCGACGGGCGGCGAGCCGCTGCCGCCGGTGAGCCCGACCGTGTCCAGTGCGCCGCCAGTCAGCGCGTTCCCGGAGACGCCGCAGGGCCGCTCGGCTTTCGCGCGGTTCGTATACGAGGAGATCGCGCGGGCTTACCGCCTAGGTGATCCTGAACTTCTTCGTCCACTCTTCGCAGAGGCGTGCGTTGCCTGCCAAAACTTCTTGCGCAGCCTCGAACAGGTCCGCGCCGGCGACGTCACGGTCGAGGGCGGCGGGTCAACGGTGCTGGGCGCTGATAGCCCTGGCGACGAGATGACCGTCATCGTGCGACTCCGCTACGAAGGCGTGACTTTTCGGAATCGAGCGGGAGCTGTGACTGCTCGTGAGGAGCCGGCGGAGCTGCAGGACGAGGTCATGCTCGAGTACACCAACGGGCGCTACCGTGTCGTCGGCATCGTGGGCGTCAACCGTTGAGCCGCCGCAATGCATTGCTGAGTGGCTCACTGCTGCTCTTGAGCCTGGTGCTGCTCCCGCTGGGTGACTCGGCGGCTGCACAGACGCCGCCGCAGTGTGGGTTGAGCGGTTGCACACCGAGTAGCTCTTCAGGCGGTGACGGTTTCGAGGTGGTCGTCGGCAGTCCTGGGTCCACGGCGCCCGGTGGTCCCGCCTCGGCGCCGGGCGGAAGCCCCGTCTTCACGATCACCAACCGCGAGCAGGTCCCCGCCTGCGCAGGCAACGACCGCGAGCTCGTGCAGAACCTGTGCGAGTACGCCACGACCTGCCCCGACCCGCTCGACACCCGCTACTGGGTGTACGTCCAGCGCGTGCAGGTCGACACACGCACCGATCCCGACACCACGACGGTGCTGCAGGACTGGCAGCGGCAGCCGGGCGACGTCTGCCTCGGGCCCGAGGAGGTCGCGGAGCCGGGCATCGGCGAGGTCGTCAACGCCGTGCAGACCGGCTTCACGCGCAAGCGCCCGGCCGAGCCGCAGCTGGTCATCCAGCCGAAC
>CANKBT010000382.1 GCA_947479995.1 Frankiaceae bacterium
CGGCGGCGGCGGTGGCGGTCCCCGCCCCGGCGGCTTCGGCGGCCGTCCCGGCGGCGGTCCGCGCGGTGGCGCGGCCCGCGGCGGCAGCGCGCCCGGCGCGTTCGGCCGCGGCGGCGGTGCGGGTCGTCCCGTCCGCGGTCGCAAGAGCAAGAAGCAGCGGCGCCAGGAGTTCGACAACCTGTCGGCGCCGACGATGGGCGGCGGCATCGCCCGCGGCAACGGCGAGGCCGTGCGCCTCCCGCGCGGCTCGTCCCTGTCGGACTTCGCCGACCGCATCGGCGCGAACCCCGGCTCGCTCGTGCAGGTGGTCTTCACCGAGCTCGGCGAGATGGTGACGGCGACCCAGTCGTGCACCGACGAGACGCTGCAGCTGCTCGGCACGCACCTCAACTACGACGTGCAGATCGTCACGCCGGAGGAGGAGGACGCCGAGCTGCTCGACCGCTTCGACCTCACCTTCGGCGGCGACTACGACGAGAGCAACGAGCTCGTCCCGCGCCCGCCGGTCGTGACGATCATGGGTCACGTCGACCACGGCAAGACCCGCCTGCTGGACGCGATCCGGCAGACCGACGTCACCGCGGGCGAGGCCGGCGGCATCACGCAGCACATCGGCGCCTACCAGGTGCACCACCCGGTCGAGGGCGGGGTCCGCGAGATCACGTTCATCGACACCCCGGGCCACGAGGCGTTCACCGCCATGCGCGCCCGCGGTGCCAAGGTCACCGACATCGCCGTGCTGGTCGTCGCGGCCGACGACGGCGTCAAGCCGCAGACCATCGAGGCGCTCAACCACGCCCAGGCGGCCGACGTCCCGATCGTCGTCGCGGTCAACAAGATCGACAAGGAGGGGTCCGACCCCGCCAAGGTGCGCGGCCAGCTCACCGAGTACGGCCTGGTCGCCGAGGAGTACGGCGGCGACACGATGTTCGTCGACGTCTCGGCGCGCAACGGGCTCAACCTCGAGCAGCTGCTCGACGCGATCCTGCTCACCGCCGACGCCGCGCTCGAGCTCACCGCCGACGCCAGCGTCGCGGCGCAGGGCGTGGCGATCGAGGCCCGGCTCGACAAGGGCCGCGGCGCCGTCGCGACCGTGCTCGTGCAGCGCGGCACCCTGCGCGTCGGCGACTCGATCGTCGCCGGCGACGCCTTCGGCCGCGTCCGCGCCATGCTCAACGAGCGCGGCGAGCAGGTGAAGGAGGCCGGCCCGGCGCAGCCCGTGCAGGTGCTCGGCTTCACCAGCGTCCCCGGCGCCGGCGACAACTTCCTCGTCGTCGACGAGGACCGCGTCGCCCGCCAGATCGCGGAGCGCCGCCAGGCCCGCGAGCGCGCGGCCGAGATGGCGATGAGCCGTGGTCGCCCGACGCTCGAGTCGCTCTTCGACCGCCTGAAGGAGGGGGAGAACACCCAGCTCAACCTCATCCTCAAGGGCGACGTGTCCGGCTCGGTCGAGGCCGTCGAGGACGCGCTCCTCAAGATCGACGTCGGCGACGAGGTGTCGCTGCGGATCATCAGCCGCGGCGTCGGTGCCATCACCGAGAACGACATCAACCTCGCCCGCGCGTCCGACGCGGTGATCATGGGCTTCAACGTCCGGCCCGAGGGCAACGCCCGCGACCTGGCCGAGCGCGAGTCCGTCGACATCCGCTACTACTCGGTGATCTACGCGGCGATCGACGACGTCGAGTCGGCCCTCAAGGGCATGCTCAAGCCGATCTACGAGGAGGTGCAGCTCGGCACCGCCGAGGTGCGCGAGGTGTTCCGCTCCTCCAAGTTCGGCAACATCGCCGGTTGCCTCGTGCGCTCGGGGACGATCGTCCGCAACAGCTCCGCGCGGCTCGTCCGCGACGGCGTGGTCGTGGCCGAGAACCTCCGGATCGAGTCGCTCAAGCGCTTCAAGGACGACGCCACCGAGGTCCGCGAGGGCTACGAGTGCGGTCTCGGCCTCGGGTCGTACAACGACATCAAGGTCGACGACGTCATCGAGACGTTCGAGCAGCGCGAGAAGGCCCGGGTCTGAGCGGTCGTCCGCGCCCGGCCGCGCCCCTCGGGGCCGGCCGGGCGCGCGGCGCCCGCAGGAGCGGCGCGTGAGCTGGGTCGGGGTCGTCGAGCTGGACGTCGTGTTCGACGCACGCAGCCTCAAGGAGAAGCGCTCGGTGGTGCGGCCCGTCGTGGCCGCGCTCAAGAGGTACGACGTCGCGGCCGCCGAGGTCGGGCACCTGGACCTGCACGCGCGGGCCCTGCTGGCCGCCTCGGTCGTCGCGGCGGACCTCGCGCACGTGCGCGAGGTGCTCGACAGGTGCGAGCGGGCGGTCGCCGACCGGCCCGAGCTGGAGCTGCTGTCGGCCCGGACGAGGGTGTTCGGGCCGGACGACGAGGAGTAGACGTGGTCGACGTCGCGAGGGCCCGCAAGCTGGCGGTGCGCATCCGCGAGGTGGTGGCCGAGACGCTGGAGAAGCAGGTCAAGGACCCGCGCCTCGGCATGGTCACGCTCACGGACGCGAAGGTCACGCCCGACCTGCGCGAGGCCACGCTCTACTACACGGTCTACGGCGACGACGTCGCGCGCCGCGACAGCGCCGCCGCGCTCGAGAGCGCCAAGGGCGTGCTGCGCACGCAGGTCGGCCGCCAGACCGGCGTGCGCTACACGCCGTCGCTGACCTTCATCGCCGACGTCGTGCCCGAGACGGCCGGCCGGCTGGAGGAGCTGCTCGCCGAGGCGCGCTCGCGCGACGCCGAGGTGCAGGAGCTCGCCTCGGCCGCGCAGCCGGCGGGCGACGCCGACCCGTACAAGCCGCCGCGCGTGCGCGCCGACGACGACGCGGACGACGACGACGACGAGGCCGACGACGCGCTGGACGAGGACGAGCCGGGCGCGTGAGCGCGCCGAGCCCCCAGCCGCTCCTGCGCGCCGAGCTGGTGGCGTGGCGGGCCGCGGCGCCGCCGCGCTGGCCCCCGACGCTGCTGCCCGTGCTCGGCTGGGTGGGGCTGTTCGCCACGGCGACGGCCCTCGCGCCGTACCC
>CANKBT010000383.1 GCA_947479995.1 Frankiaceae bacterium
CGGGCGTGGGACTTCCGCATCTCCGACGACCAGGGCACCGAGGTGGCGACCATCAAGAAGACCTTCGAGGGCGTGGCGCGGACGCTGTTCACCACCGCCGACAACTACGTCGTCTCCCTCCACCGGCCGCTCGAGGAGCCGCTGCTGTCTTTGGTGGTCGCCAGCGCGCTCACCGTCGACACCGCCCTCAAGCAGGACTCGCGGGGGCTCGGGTGAGCACCGAGGTCGGGGGCACCGAGCTCGGGGGCACCGACCTCGGGCGCATCGGCGTCTGGACCGGCAGCCTCGACGCGCTGCCCGTGCCGGCGGCGCGCGACGCCGTCGCCGCCCTCGACGCGCAGGGCTGGGGCGCCGTCTGGTTCGGCGAGGCGTACGGCCGCGAGGCCTTCACCGCCGCCCAGCTCTACCTGTCGGCCAGCGAGCGGCTCGTCGTCGCCACCGGCATCGCCAACGTCTACGGGCGCGACGCGGTCGGCGCGAACTCCGCCGCCCGCACCCTCGGAGCGGCCTTCCCCGGACGCTTCGTGCTCGGCCTCGGGGTCAGCCACGCGCCGCTCGTGGAGCGGCTGCGCGGCCACGCGTACGGCAAGCCGGTCGCGACGATGCGCGAGTACCTCGACGCCATGGACGCCGCGCAGTACCTCGCGGCCGACGGGCAGGAGCCGCCGCCGCGGGTGCTGGCCGCGCTCGGCCCGAAGATGCTCGAGCTGGCCCGCGACCGGGCCGACGGCGCGCACCCGTACCTCGTGACGCCGGCGCACACCGCCCAGGCGGCCGAGGCGCTCGGCGCGGGCAAGGTGCTGGCCGTCGAGCAGGCCGTCGTGCTGTCGGACGACCCGGACGACTGGCGGGCCAAGGCCCACGCCCACCTCGAGGTCTACACCGGGCTGCCGAACTACCGGAACAACTGGTTCCGCGAGGGCTTCACCGAGGACGACGCCCAGCGCGGCGGCAGCGACCGGCTCAAGGAGGCGCTGGTGCCGCGCGGGCTGGAGGCCGGCGTCGCGCGCGTGCAGGAGCACCTCGACGCGGGCGCCACGCACGTCTGCGTGCAGGTGCTGGGCGACAGCCCGTTCGACGTGCCGCACGAGGGCTGGGAGCGCTTCGCCGAGGCGCTCCTGCCGTGACGGGGCCGGCGTGACCGTCCCCGCCAAGCAGGTCGAGGGCGAGGAGCGGCTGGCCCGGCAGCGGGCGTCGTCGGTGCGCCGCACCCCGGCGGTGACGATCGGCATCCTGCTCGTGCTGCTGCTGGCCGTCGGCGTCGTCACGGCCGTCGACCTGCGCCGCCTCGACACCCCCGGCGGCGCCGCCCAGTCGTGGGTGGAGGCGGCGCTCATCGGCGACTGCGACCGCTTCGCCCTGCTCGCCGCCGACCCGCCCGACCGGGTCGAGCAGCGCACCGACGACGAGGTGTGCGACGCCCTGCGCAGCGGCACGCAGGACAACCGCGACAACTCCGCCTCGATCAGCGTGCGGCTCGAGTCGGCCCGCGACGCCGGCGACGGCACCGGCGAGGCGGTCGTCGTCGTCACCCGCGACGAGGTCGACACGCCGGTGCGGCTGAACCTCGTCGAGACCGACCGCTGGCGGGTCGTGCTCGACGGCGACGCCTGCAACCCCGTCGGCTGCCCCTAGCCGCCCAGCCGGGCCACCAGCGCGGCGATCTGCCGCACGCGGGTCTCCGGCCGCTTCGCGGCGTGCAGGCGGTGCAGCACTGCGTAGCGGTCCTGCGCCGGCAGCGCCGACCACGCGGCGTCCCGCCCCGCGGCGGCCAGCGCCGTGCGCAGGTCGTCCGGCACCTCGATGCGGCTGGCCGGTGCGTAGGCGCGCTCCCAGCGCCCGTCGGCCCGGGCCCGCTCGACCTCGGCCAGGCCGGTCGGCAGCATCCGGCCCGCGGCGACCAGCCGCTCGACGCGCTCGCGGTTGACCTGCGACCAGGCGCTGCGCCGCCGGCGCGGGGTGTAGCGGATGAGGTACGCCCGCTCGTCGCGCCGGTTGAGCAGCCCGTCGATCCAGCCGTGGCACAGCGCGACGTCGACGGCGTCGTCGTACGTCACGGTGACCAGGCCGGAGCCCTTCTTGGCGTGCAGCAGCCAGCAGCCGTCCTGCACCTGCCCGTGCTCGGTGAGCCAGGCGTCCCAGGCGAGGGCGTCGTCGAGCTGCAGGACCGGCAGGCCGCGGTGCTCCTCGACGGGTGCCGGGCCCGTCACCGCGGCAGGCCGGCGAGCACGTCGTACGCGGCGGCGGGGGTGGTGCGCCAGTCGTACAGCGAGCCGCCGAGCGAGCCGGCGGCGGTCGCCGCGCGGACGAAGCCCGCCGCCGCCCCGGGGGTCGCGCCGATGCCGCCGATGCTGTGGAGCGGCACGTCGCCCAGGCGCCGGCGCAAGAAGGCGGCGTTGGCCGCCGTCGAGGTCTCTGCGTCGGCGTAGGCGCCGCGCCGGTCGGTCCAGTAGCCCATCGGCTGCCACACGTCGAACACCGGCGCCAGCTCCGCCCAGGGGAACGGCGACCAGTAGGCCGGGTTGACGTCCTCGGTGACCACCGGCGCGACGACGATGCCGGCCAGCGGCAGGTCCGGGGCGGCGGCGCGCAGCCAGCGGGCCAGCGCGACGAGCCGCGCGTTGCGGGTCGGCACGTCGGCGACGTCGCGCGCCTCGACGTCGAGGCCGACGGTGTCGAAGCCGCGGCCGCCGGCCCGGAAGGCCAGCACGGCCTCGAGGTGGCGCTGGTCGGCGGCCGGGTCGACGAGGGTCGGCAGGTACCACGCCTGCACCGCGAGGCCCCGGGCGTGCGCGCGCTCGAGCCAGGCGCCGAGCAGCGCCGGGCTGAGCAGGTCGCCCGGGCTGCGCGGGTCCTGCTTGGCCGCCTGCAGGTAGAGGGTGCGCACGCCGGCGGCGGCCATCGCGTCGACCGCGTCGGGGGTGAGCGTGCCGCCGAGCTCCGGCGCCCAGTCGTAGCCGTCGACCCAGGTGCCCAGGCCGCGGTAGGCGGACAGGTCGCTGCGGCCCGGCCGGGCGGCC